>JAFOCX010000240.1 GCA_017380975.1 Lachnospiraceae bacterium | reverse complement strand
TTCTGTGTTTAAGGCTTTTTAATGAATACGTTAAGTAAAAGTGCCGCAAAGGTAAGGCCGAGAAGCATAATAAACGTAACGGTGTAGCCGCCCGTAGCCTCAAGCACGCGGTTTGAAGCAGTAGCAACGAAGGAGCCCACCATAACGGTAAAGGTCATAAGAGCCATGTTGCTTGAAAAATGCTTCATGCCGAAGAATGATGAGGTGCATGCCGCCGTGATCGTGGGGCAGGTGCCGTAGGATATTCCCGTGAGACAAACTCCTGCAATACAAAGAGCCAGTGAGCCCACAGATTAAATGAAGTAAAATCCAAAGGTCAGATGAAGCTTATGGGATCCGGACATACCGCGTCCGTGACCAGAGCGACCGCATACTTCTCGGATACTTCTTATTTCAATGATATGACAGGCGGAATCGGTTTCTTCCATTGTGTGGAAGACTGGGTTCGCGACTTCGAAGAAAAGAAAACAGAGATCATTGCAGGCTTAAAGCGTGTGATCAAATGCCTGTTTACCGTTGAAAATATGACCGTCAGCTATACTGCAGACGCGGAAGGCTTTGCATTGCTTCCGTCCGCCATGAAGAAGCTGACAGAGTCCCTTCCGGAAGGTGACGGAACGATCTACGAGTTCGCAGCTCCGAAGGGAAATAAAAACGAGGGCTTTACTTCCTCTTCCAAAGTGAATTACGTAGCGCGCTGCGGTACGTTCGAAGGAAGTGAGTTCACTTATACAGGTGCACTTCGCATCCTGAAGACCATGTTAAGCTACGATTATCTCTGGATCAATCTCCGTGTGAAAGGCGGCGCTTATGGCTGCATGAGCGGTATCAGCCGTTCCGGAGAAGGTTATTTTGTATCCTACCGTGATCCGAACGTGAAGGAATCCAACGATATTTACGAGGGAATTCCGGAGTATCTGGAGAAGTTCGATGCAGATGAGAGAGATATGACAAAGTACGTGATCGGTACGATCAGCGATATCGATACTCCGCTGACACCGTCCTTAAAAGGCGTTCGCGGATTGTCCGGCTGGTATTCCGGTGTGACAGACGAGATGTTAAAGAAAGAGCGAGAAGAGATCCTCAATGCAACGCAGGAGGACATTCGCAGTCTTTCCGGAATCGTTCGCAAGATTTTAGAAACAGGAGCTGTTTGTACGATCGGTAACGAAGAAAAGATCAAAGCAGACAAAGACATGTTTGGTGAGATTAAGCCATTATATAATGGAGGAAAGAATGAGTAAGAAAAAAGTATATAAATCCGGTTTTGTAACTCTGATCGGTCGTCCGAATGTCGGTAAATCCACACTGATGAACCACCTGATCGGACAGAAGATCGCGATCACCTCTGAAAAACCGCAGACCACAAGAAACAGAATTCAGACGGTCTACACAGATGAAAGAGGTCAGATCATTTTCCTGGATACACCGGGTATTCACAAAGCAAAGAATAAGCTTGGCGAATATATGGTCAGCGTGGCAGAGCATACTTTAAAAGAAGTAGATGTGATCCTCTGGCTGGTTGAGCCGGGCACTTACATTGGTGCCAGCGAGCAGCAGGTGTTAAAGACTCTGAATAAAGTAAAGACACCGGTTATCCTGGTTATCAATAAGATCGATACAGTGAAGAAAGAAGATATCATTAAGACCATCGAGACTTACAAAGATGTATATCGTTTCAAAGATATCATTCCGGTATCCGGTCTCAGAAAAAACAATACAGATACACTGATCCATACCATCTATCAGATGCTTCCGGAAGGTCCGCAGTATTACGATGAAGAGACAGTAACCGATCAGCCGATGCGCCAGATCGCATCCGAACTGATCCGTGAGAAAGCACTTCGCATGATGTCCGACGAGATCCCGCATGGTATCGCGGTAACCATCGAAAAGATGACAGAGCGTGACAATGGTATCTTTGATATCGAGGCAACGATCATCTGTGAGCGGGAATCCCACAAGGGTATCATCATCGGTAAAGGCGGTTCCATGTTAAAACGCATCGGAACATCCGCGAGAATCGAGATCGAAAACCTGATGGATGCGAAAGTAAATCTTCAGCTTTGGGTTAAGGTTCGTAAAGAATGGCGTGACAGTGAATTATATATGAAGAATTACGGTTACAACCCGAAGGATGTCTAAGAACTAGAGAAAGGGTTCCATGAGAGAGCAGGTAAGTGTGACCGGAATGGTCTTAAAAGCTTCTCCGGTTGGAGAATATGACAGACGGCTGGTGATCCTGACCTGCGAGCGAGGTAAGATCACAGCCTTCGCCAGAGGAGCAAGGCGGCCGGGAAATTCCCTGATGGCCTGCTCCGGACCGTTTGTCTTCGGTAAATTTACACTCTATGAAGGAAAAGAATCGTACACGCTGGCAGGAGCGGAAGTGACTAATTACTTCCGAGAGATCGCTTCCGACATGGAAGCTGCCTGCTACGGTTCCTATTTTCTGGAGTTTGCGGATTATTATGGAAGAGAAAATGTCGAAGCTGTGGATATTCTGAAGCTTCTCTATCAGTCTCTGCGGGCGCTTTTAAAAGAAAGCATTCCAAACCGGCTGGTAAAACCGGTGTTTGAACTGAAACTCATGCAGTTAAACGGTGAATACAGGGAACAGCCCCTCGGAAGGATCAGTTAATCGACGCAGTACACCTGGGAGTATGTGCTGTATTCGACGATCGAAAAGTTATATACCTTCAATCACTTCGCTCGACTTTGCACAGCGCCTATTCGACAAGGCAGGACAAGTATCCTCCGTCGCCCTGCAACTGCGCCCCGATGCTAATGTCGACGCCGTGAAGGAAAGGATGCGCACCCTGGCGAAAGGGAAGTACACCGTGAACGACCGCTACGAACAGCACCGCGAAATATTCAACGTGATGCAGATCGAAAAGACGATGGCGTACCTCTTTCTGACCTTCATCGTGCTCGTGGCAAGTTTTAATATCATCGGTTCGGTAGCGATGCTTATTATCGACAAGCGCAACGATATCGAAACCCTACGCCACCTGGGTGCTTCGCCTCGCGATATTATCAGAATATTCCTGCACGAGAGCCGCTTGATTACTCTGCTCGGTGCCGCGATAGGCATAGTGGTGGGATTGTTGCTCTGCTGGTTGCAAATAGAGTACGGTTTAATCCGTTTTGGCGGCGCCGAGGGCTCATTTATCATTGATGCGTATCCCGTCAGCGTGCACTGGACGGACGTCATCCTAGTCTTCGTCACCGTGATCATAGTGGGTTTCCTGACGGCATGGTTGCCCGTGAGCTATTTGACTCGCAAAGTAATCGGACAGCGAGACAGCGAATAAACTATCCTTTGCCTCCCGCAAAAAAAGTGTGCAAAAATTCAGCGCAAATATATTCTACTATATAGGAAGTTTTGTAACTTTGCAAAAAGAATGGACCTACGGTTTCGACACC
>JAFOCX010000239.1 GCA_017380975.1 Lachnospiraceae bacterium | reverse complement strand
CTGTGCAACTTCAATTACTTTCGCTTCGCTGTCACTGACCTCCAGGTTCATGCTTTCAGTCAACTGTTCTACCAGTTTCTCTGCTGTCCAATAATCTGTATACAGTGCATTTACCTGTTCTTTCGTCAGTTCAAACTCTGCTGCACGGCTGCTGCCAAGTGCTTCAAAATAATTCTCTGAAGCTTCTTTCACCAGCTCTTTTTCTCGACTGGTCAATTCGATCTTCTGTTCCTTCGCCATATTGCTCATGGTCTTTAATTCAATTAAAAAATCATGAACCTGGGATAACAGAACGGTTTCAAATGTCGTTCCGTCCTGATCCACTGCCGCACTCCACAATTCTTCTGTGTAGACATCTTCATAGCGCAGACGTTCTGTCGAAAGAATGACCATCGTCTCTGCTTTTCCGTACTCTTTTTCTTCTTTTCTGACCGGAGTCAGTGTCTCTGCGACACTGCAGCCGGAAAGCATCATGGTGACCGCTGCGATCCAAGACAGACCGGTACACCAAATCTTGTTCTTATTTTTCATGCAAACATCCTCTGTTCTCATGTTCCTGTCTCTTTCAACAGCAGTTTCATAATCTTCATCGGTCCCTGATCCACATTGGAATCTGCCATAAATCTGGCTGCCTCTTTTACCTCCGCACGCGCATTGGCAACCGCAAAGCTGTAATATGCCTGCTCCAGCATCTCCATGTCGTTCATCTGGTCGCCGAAAACCATAGTCTCTTCCGGTAAAATACCCAGTTCTTCCTGCAGTGTCTTTAAAGCAACACCTTTGCTTAACGACGGATCAAACACGTCGACCCACTGGTGCCCTGCAAATGTTACCTTGCAGTTCTTTCCGTATTTTTCCTTCAGACCTTCTGCCACTTCCTCCGGAACACCGTCCATGATGCAGCCTGCTACCTTCAGGACTTTATCATCCAAGTCTAAGAGATTTTCGATCTGAACCACTTTATTGCGGTATCCCTTTTCAATCCAGTCGATGAATCGCTGATCCTTTGACTGTGTATACACGCAATCTGCCGCATCGAACATGACCTGCATACCGGCTGCATACATATCCTCTGCGATCTCTGCCGCCAGTTTTTTATCAAAATCTGTAAAGAATTTTTTCTTTCCTTCGTATTCCAGGTAATAACCATTGCCGGAGATCAGGTATACATCATCCTTGACCGGTCCGAAAATGTGCTTCATGCTGCCGACCGGACGACCGCTTGCTCCGACAAAAGCAATTCCTTGTTCTTTTAATTTGTGGATCACTTCATAAAGCTCCGGATGCAGGGAACTGGAACCATCTACAACCAGTGTGCCGTCTACATCGGATGCGATCAGCTTTATCATACTATTCTCCTTAAAAGTTTTTCATTTCCTGATACACCATGCTGATCGGAAGTCCCATGACATTTGCATAAGATCCCTTCAAACCTTTGATATATCGTCCGAAAAATCCCTGAACCGCGTATGCGCCGGCTTTATCCATCGGCTCCTCGCTGTTCGCATACTCCAGAATTTCTTCTTCTGTCATCGGGTATACTTCTACATCTGTCGCATCAAAGAAGTTACGGATCACGTCTTCTGCTCCGTCTTCCCCCTTCAGCACCATGCAGACTCCGGTGTAAACCTGATGAGCTCTTCCTTCAATGCTTCGGATCATTTCAGCTGCTTCTTCATGACTTCTCGGTTTTCCAAGGATCTTTCCGTCCACTGCCACAACCGTATCAGAACCGATCACCAGGGTTCCTGCGCTCTGTCCTTTCGCCACATCTTCTGCTTTCTGTCTGGAAAGCTCCATGACTACCTCGCCCGGAACAGAAGATGTTACCACCTCTTCCACATGGCTTACGATCACTTCCGGCTCAATTCCGATCTGTCGGAGAAGTTCCAGACGTCTCGGAGACGCAGAAGCTAATACTATTTTCTTAACATTCATATTATCCTCTTTCGACTCAAAAAGGGAAGACCAACAGAATTTCTCCATGGCCTCCCCTCAAAAATCATAAATTAATTAGAACGCAAGCTTCTCTTCGAAGTAGTTCTTGAGCTCAGCGATCGGAATACGAACCTGCTCCATAGTGTCTCTGTCACGTACTGTAACAGCGCCATCCTCTGCGGACTCGAAGTCGTATGTTACGCAGAACGGAGTACCGATCTCATCCTGTCTTCTGTATCTCTTACCGATGTTTCCTCTGTCATCGAACTCACAGTTGTAGTACTTGGAGAGTTCTGCAAAGATTGCCTCTGCACCCTCGTTGAGCTTCTTGGAAAGCGGAAGTACAGCAACCTTAACCGGAGCGATCGCCGGATGGAAATGAAGAACAGTTCTTACATCACCCTCATTGATCTCTTCCTCGTCGTATGCTGCGCAAAGGAATGCAAGAGTTACACGGTCAGCACCGAGAGACGGCTCGATAACGTACGGGATGTACTTCTCTTTGCTCTCATCATCGAAGTAGGACATATCCTGACCGGATACGTTCTGGTGCTGAGTTAAGTCGTAATCAGTTCTGTCAGCGATACCCCAAAGCTCGCCCCAGCCGAACGGGAATAAGAACTCGATATCTGTAGTTGCTTTACTATAGAAGGAAAGCTCTTCCGGAGAATGGTCACGTACGCGCATCTCTTCCGGTTTGATACCAAGTGTCTGTAACCAGTCGATGCAGTACTGTTTCCAGTATGCGAACCACTCAAGGTCTGTATCCGGTTTGCAGAAGAACTCTAACTCCATCTGCTCGAACTCACGTGTACGGAATGTGAAGTTACCCGGTGTGATCTCGTTACGGAAGGATTTACCGATCTGACCGATACCGAACGGAACTTTCTTTCTGGATGTTCTCTGTACGTTCTTGAAGTTTACGAAGATACCCTGAGCTGTCTCCGGTCTTAAGTATACAGTATTTTTCGCATCCTCTGTTACACCCTGGAATGTCTTGAACATCAGGTTGAACTGACGGATCTCTGTGAAGTCGTGTTTGCCGCAGCTCGGGCAGTTGATACCATGCTCGTCGATGTACTGCATCATCTGCTCATTTGTCCAGCCATCGATACCGCCTTCGCTCTCGATGCCATTCTCTGCCATGTAATCCTCGATCAGCTTGTCTGCACGGAAACGCTCTTTACAAGCTTTACAGTCCATAAGCGGATCAGAGAAACCACCAAGGTGACCGGACGCCATCCAGGTCTGTGTATTCATAAGGATCGCACAGTCAACACCTACGTTGTACGGGCTCTCCTGAATGAATTTTTTCCACCATGCGCGTTTTACGTTGTTCTTTAATTCAACACCAAGATTGCCATAATCCCATGTATTTGCAAGACCACCGTAAATCTCGGAACCCGGGTATACAAAACCTCTGGATTTCGCAAGTGCTACGATCTTTTCCATTGTCTTTTCCATAACAATTCTCCTTTTACTAATTAACGTTACGTTTATTTAAACACCACGTACGATACTTCGTCTTCCGGTGTCTGAATCAGATTTGTTCCGACTACGGATACGCCTTCAGAAATATACTGAATGGCTCCGTCTGTCTGAAGCAATGCAGCACCGTCAATGGCAGCCACATATAATTTGCTCTGCTTCATGACTTCGTCTGCTGCTGCGGTCGTCTGTTCCTTCCCGAGTTTTGTGAATGTTTTCCCTACCAGGTAACCTTTCGTCACTCCGTCAGAAACAGTTGTAATATCAAGGTCTGTCACTTGGATCGGACTTTCCTCATCCGGATACTGCTCCATAAAATCCAGATATGCATCTGCATTTCGGAAATCAATGAGAAGCTTCGCGGTTCCGTCTGCCAGTGTGCATTCTTTGACGGATGCAGACTTTGCTGTGGAATCGCCTCCGGCTGCATTAAAATCAGCTAACACTTCTTCAATGAATGCCTTCAGTTCGTCAGCGCTGTAGTAGTCAGCCTCGTAGGTCTCTACGGTCGCGCTGGTGACAGTTCCTTCACTTGTGATGTATAAGCTTGACTCGGTCGGTGCAAACGCCGGAGCGCCCTGACCGGAACAAGCAGTAAGAATGGAAGCGGCAAACGCCACACCCATAAATAACTTTTTATGATGCATATTTTATCTCCTGTAAAGGATTTCGAATTACGTACTATTATCTACAAGAACCTCTAAAATGTCAAGCGAATGAAACTGTTTATCGACAAATCTTCTTTTATTTTCCTCCACGCACCGGGCAAATTCCGTCAAAACTTCCTCTTTTACATTGAAAGTATATAACTTTTCGATCGTCGAATACAGCACGTATTCCCAGGTGTACTGCGTCGATTCACTGATCCTTCCGAGAGGCTGTTCCCTGTATTCACCGTTTAACTGCATGAGTTTCAGTTCAAACACCGGTTTTACCAGCCGATTCGGAATGCTTTCTTTTAAAAGCGCCCGCAGGGACTGATAG
>JAFOCX010000238.1 GCA_017380975.1 Lachnospiraceae bacterium | reverse complement strand
TTCTGGATTATGTTGCGGAGCACATCAAGGCAGGCGTAACGACGGAAGATATCAATAAATGGGTTCATGATTATACCGTGGAACATGGCGGTATCCCGGCACCGCTTGGCTTTGAGGGATTTCCGAAGAGTGTGTGTACTTCCATTAACGAAGAGGTCTGTCACGGAGTTCCGTCTGAAAATGTGGTATTAAAAGAGGGAGATATTATCAATGTGGACGTTTCCACCATTTTAAATGGATATTATTCCGATTCTTCCCGTATGTTTATCATTGGCCAGACGACACCGGAAAAAGAGCAGCTGGTTCGTGTGACCAAAGAAGCAGTGGAAAAAGGTCTTGCGGAAGTAAAACCTTGGGGATATCTTGGTGACATGAGCCAGGCAGTCAATGATCATGCGATGAAATTTGGATATACCGTTGTTGAGGAGATCGGCGGTCACGGAATTGGTCTGGAATTCCATGAGGAGCCGTTTGTCAGCCATGTGGCGCCGCGCGGAACGGAGATGTTAATGGTGCCGGGCATGGTATTTACCATTGAGCCAATGGTCAACATCGGTACAGGCGAGTTCTATGTAGATGATGAAAACGGCTGGACGATCTACACAGCAGACCATAAACCTTCTGCTCAGTGGGAGATCATGGTGCTTGTAACGGAAAATGGTCACGAAGTTCTGGCTTACTAATTATAAAGTTAGAATTTGCTTGAAAAAGTTAGAAAGTTGTTCAAAATTTTGTTGTGAAAATGCTGAATTTTTAGTATAATAATTTCATGAAAACGACCGAACGATCGTGGAAATGAATACAAAAAGGAGGCGTGTCTATGAATTTAAACTACAGCAAGATTCAGGCTCATAATGTGAATGCTCCATTGAAAGTGGTAAAAGGACACTTCGCAACAAACCATGCGCACACCAATTATTATATTGATCTGACAACAGCAAAAGCGCGTATCAGCGAAGCTCAAGAGATTGCTGCAGCGCTTTGCCAGTCCTATCTTTATACCATGGTAGTAGATACCATTGTTTGTATGGAAGGCACAGAAGTCATCGGCGCGTTCCTTGCACAGGAGCTGAAAAAAGGCGGCTATATTTCTACAAATGCACATAAGACCATTTATGTAACACCGCCGGAATTCAACAGCAGCGGCCAGATGATCTTTAAGGACAACTTCAGACCGATGATCGAAGGCAAGAATGTTGTTGTTCTCACAACAGCCGTAAGAACCGGCCTTACAGCGATCAAGGCAGTGGAGGGCGTACAGTATTTTGGCGGTAAGGTTCAGTGCATTTCCGCTGTATTCAGTGCAGAAAAAGAAGTAAACGGTATTCCGGTACTTTCTGTATTTGATAAGACACATATTCCGGATTACTCCTATACTCTGGCAGGTGATTGTCCGATCTGTAAACAGGGCCAGAAACTGGATGCGATCATCAATGCATACGGCTTCCAGAAATTATAAGATTATAAATGAAATTGATCAGCGGGCGAAAGATAGTTTTTCGCCCGCTTTTGCTGTACCTTAGTAAAAAATTACCATAAAAACACTTGAATTTCTTGACATTTTTGACATTTTGGTTCATTATAGACGAATAGGGCCAAGAATCAGAATGATCTGCATCGGATATTGACCGATTTGGCCTTTCCTGAAACTTAGAATGAAGCAAAATGTAGATAAACGGTAACAAAAAGTACTTGCAATTTTGTATGATGGGTGTATAATAAAGAACAGTAACACGCTTTAACGCGGTAGAGTTACACAACTTTGAAATCCTTGAAGTTCGTGAGTGGAATTACAGAGAGATCTGGGAAAGGAGAACGCAGATATGATGATGAACCTTGTATTATTAGCAGTCGTGATTCGAATTATTGTCAGCATTATCGTCAACGACGGCAATGCTTATTTGCGTTATGCTGAACCAGAGGTAATCACACTGTAATCGACTCAAACAATTTTGAGAATGCAATGGGGCCCGCAGCAGAACGCTGCAGGGTCCTTTTTTAATAATATGACAAAGAGGAAATGAGCTTATGAAGATGAAGGGTGCACAGATTCTGGTGGAAGAGCTGATCCATCAGGGAGTTGAAACAATATTCGGATATCCGGGTGGAACAGTCATCGATATTTACGATGCATTGTATGAGGCTTCCGACAGAATTACACACGTTCTTACAGCCCATGAACAGGGAGCAGCCCATGCGGCAGACGGTTATGCAAGAGCCAGCGGAAAAGTCGGTGTTGTTCTTGCTACAAGCGGTCCGGGTGCGACAAACCTGGTAACAGGTATTGCAAACGCATACATGGATTCCGTACCGATGGTAGCCATTACCGGCAATGTGGCCGTATCAAACCTTGGTAAGGATTCTTTCCAGGAAGTGGATATCGTTGGTGTGACAATGCCGATCGTAAAGCATAACTTTACCGTTCGCGACATCAATGATCTTCAGAAGACAATTAAAGAAGCATTCATTTTTGCCAACGAAGGCCGTAAGGGTCCGGTTGTCATTGACATTCCGAAGGACATTCAGGTGGCAGAGTGTGAATATATTGAAGATATGCAGGTGAACCCGTATATCAAGAAGCCGAAGGCAGGCAGTGTAAATGATATGAATGCTCTGCTTGAGATGGTAAAGCAGGCGAAGAAACCGTTCATTTACGCAGGCGGCGGTATTATCGCATCCGGAGCAGAAAAAGAAGTTCTGGAACTTTCCAAACGTCTTGATGCACCGATCGGTCTCAGCATGATGGGACTGACAGCGATCCCTGCTTCCTATCCGTTAAATCTCGGTATGACAGGTATGCACGGAAAGTACGAAGCGACAAAAGCACAGTCTGAATGTGATCTTCTGATCGCAGTCGGTGTACGTTTCTCCGACCGTGCGACAGGTGATAAGCGCGAGTATACAAAGAAATGTATGACCGTGCATATCGATATCGACCGTGCAGAACTCGGTAAGAACATCAGCCCGGATATGAGCATGTGGGGCGATGTAAAAGAGATCCTCAGCCAGATTCTTGAGGTGGTTCCGCAGTGCGAGCATCCGGAATGGGTAAAAGAAGTTGAGGGTTACAGACATGTATCGAAAACACTTGAGTTCGGCGGTTTCAATCCGAGAACGATCATCGAGGAAGTAAACAAACACATGGCTCCGGATACTGTGGTTGCGACAGACGTTGGTCAGCACCAGATGTGGACCATGCAGTATTATAAATTCGAAGCTCCGCACACGTTGTTAAGCTCCGGCGGTCTCGGTACTATGGGCTACGGACTTGGCGCAGCCATCGGCGGATGTTTCGCAAGTGGAAAGAAACGTACCCTGTTAGTGACAGGCGACGGAAGTTTCGCGATGAACTTAAATGAGATGGCAACAGCAGTAAAACAGAATCTTCCGATCACCATTGTACTTCTCAACAACGATGTACTCGGCATGGTAAGACAGTGGCAGACGATCTTCTACGACAGCAGATATTCTCAGACCGTTCTTGAGAGAAAGACTGATTTCCCGCTGCTGGCGAAAGCATTTGGTGCAGAAGGTTATTCCGCAGTAAATATGGAAGAACTTCAGGCGGCACTTGATGCGGCAGACAAGGCAGAAGGAACGGTTCTGATCGAGTGTAAGATCGGCAAAGACGAGCGAGTTCTTCCGATGATCCCGGCAGGACGCTCCATCAAAGATGTGATCTTAAAATAAGCGAAAGGAGAGGGGATTATGGATAAGAAATTTGCAGTCAGCCTGGTTGTAAACAACGTTCCGGGTGTGATGAACCGTATCGGCGGCATTTATTCCAAGCGAAATTACAACATCAGTTCCTTTTCCGGCGGTGAGACAGAGGATCCGAGATATACACGTATTACCGTGGTTTCTACCGGTGATGAGTATATGAAAGATCAGGTGCTTCGTCAGCTTGAAAAGCTTTATGATGTAAGATCCATTCTGGTTCTTGATTCGGAGACAGCCGTGATTGCTCAGCACATGTTCATCAAGATCGATGTTACAGGAACTGAGAGAGGCTCCACCAAACATCAGGCAGTGGAAATTATCAATGAATACGCAGGTAAGATCATTGATTTCGGCGAGAGTCACGTAACCGTAGAGCTTTCCGGTTCCAAAGAGAAGATGGATGAGTTTATCGGCAAAGTCCAGAAGTTCGGTATTCTGGAAGTCAGCCGCTCCGGTGACGTAGCGATCGGCCTCGGTCGTGAGACAACGATGACAGCGTTTGACGATATGATGTAAAAATGGAATTTCAGTAACCGGGGTTGGTTACTCCAATTTATAAAAAAGAATCTTTAATGATAAAAGGAGACAAAAATTATGGCAACTATGTACTATGAGAGAGATTGTAACTTAGCACTTCTGGACGGCAAAAAGATCGCAGTTATCGGCTACGGTTCCCAGGGACACGCACACGCATTAAACCTTAGAGATTCCGGTTGTGACGTTATCATCGGCCTTTACGAGGGTTCCAAATCCGCAGTTCAGGCGAAGGCTGACGGTTTCGAAGTTATGAACACAGCTGATGCTGTAAAAGCTGCAGATATCATCATGATCCTTGTAAACGACGAGAAACAGGCTGCTCTTTACAAGAACGATATCAAAGCAAACCTGACAGAAGGCAAGACACTTTGCTTCGCTCATGGTTTCAATATTCACTTCAAACAGATCGTTCCGCCGGCAGACGTTAACGTTATCATGATCGCTCCGAAGGGCCCGGGCCACACAGTTCGTTCTCAGTACGTTTCCGGTAAAGGTGTTCCGTGTCTCGTAGCAGTTGCTCAGGACGCAAGCGGCAACGCAATGGAGATCGCAAAAGCTTACGCAGCAGGTATCGGCGGCGCAAGAGGCGGTGTTCTTGAGACAACATTCAAAGAGGAGACAGAGACAGACCTCTTCGGTGAGCAGGCAGTTCTTTGCGGCGGTGTTACAGCCCTTATGGAAGCTGGTTTCAATACTCTTGTTGAAGCTGGTTATCAGCCGGAGAGCGCTTACTTCGAGTGCGTACACGAGATGAAACTCATCGTTGACCTGATCTTCAACGCAGGTTTCGAAGGCATGCGTTACTCCATCTCCGATACAGCTGAGTACGGTGATTACTGCACAGGTTCCAGAATCATCACAGACGCTGTTAAGGCAGAGATGAAACAGGTATTAAAAGAAATCCAGAACGGTACATTCGCTAAGAACTGGATCCTTGAGAACCAGGTTGGCAGAACATGCTTCAACGCAGCAAGAGCAGCTCAGGCAGATACACTTGTTGCTAAGACAGGCGCAGAACTTCGTGAGAAGATGGGCTGGAAGAAAGCTCAGAACCTCGACGAGGCTAAGTAATTATATAGAAATAACCGGTTTCAGGTCAGGCCTATTAGCCTGACCTTAAGCCATAATTATGGAGGAAATGCACTATGATTTCTGATCAGATCAAATTAGGCGTGGAGCGTGCACCGCATCGTTCCCTTTTAAAAGCAGATGGCTATACAGATGAGCAGTTAAGAAGACCGCTGATCGGTGTTGTAAACTCTTTCAACGAGATCACACCGGGTCACGTACATCTTCAGACAATTTCCAGAGCAGTAAAGGACGGTGTTCTTGCTGCAGGCGGTACTCCGATGGAGTTCAATACCATCGGTGTTTGCGACGGTATCGCAATGGGTCATGAAGGTATGAGATTCTCCCTTAGCTCCCGTGAGCTGATCGCAGATACCATCGAGTGTATGGTAAAGGGTCATTGTTTTGACGCTCTTGTATTTATCCCGAACTGTGACAAGATCGTTCCGGGTATGTTAATGGCTGCACTCAGACTCAACCTTCCGGCAGTATTCGTTTCCGGCGGTCCGATGCTTTCTATCAACCAGATGGATTTAAACAGCGTATTTGAGGCTGTTGGCGCAAGAAAAGCAAACCTGATCGATGACGAGGAACTGGCTCGCATCGAAGGCAGTGCATGTCCGGGCTGCGGTTCCTGTTCCGGTATGTTCACAGCAAACTCCATGAACTGCTTAACAGAGGTTCTCGGCATGGGTCTTCCGGGCAACGGAACGAT
>JAFOCX010000237.1 GCA_017380975.1 Lachnospiraceae bacterium | reverse complement strand
GGGCATGCAGAGACAAGAACGAAGGCCCAAGCTGTGATCATGAGTGGTCTTGTATATGTTCAAGGACAAAAATCTGATAAACCGGGCACTTCCTATGAAGAAACTGTGGATATCGAGGTTCGCACCGGTGGCTGTCCCTATGTAAGTCGTGGTGGATTGAAGCTTGAAAAAGCACTGCGTGATTTTGGCGTCGATCCAACCGGCTATGTTTGCAGCGATTCCGGAGCTTCTACCGGCGGTTTTACGGATTGCCTTTTGCAGCAAGGGGCAAGTAAAGTTTTTGCTATTGATGTTGGTTACGGTCAATTGGATTGGAAGATCCGATCCGATCCCCGCGTTGTCGTTATGGAACGAACCAATATTCGGTATGTTACCTCAGAACAACTTGGTGAACAATTGGATCTTTCTGTTGTTGATGTAAGTTTTATTTCTTTAAAGATCGTTTTACCGGTTATCAAGAGTCTTCTGAAATCTACCGGACAGGTTCTGTGTCTTATTAAACCTCAATTCGAAGCAGGAAAAGAAAAAGTCGGTAAAAAAGGTGTTGTTCGTGATCCGGATGTGCACAAGGAAGTTCTGGATCAATTTGTTGAGAATGTCACACAAATCGGGTTTAAAATTCTTGGCATGACGTTCTCACCGGTTAAGGGACCTGAAGGAAATATTGAGTTTCTTGCCCATCTGACTTTAGATGATAAACCCGGTATATTGCCGAATACTGCTGAAATTGTTTTTAATGCCCATGAAACTTTGAAAGGTGGCTGACCGTGAAAAAGATCATTCTTACTCCGAATCCGTACAGAGATAAAAACTTTCAAACGGTACGGGAAGCTTTTAGAATTTTGAAAGAATCCGGCATGGATGTTCGGATTTGCTTACCCTTTGAGGTCGATAAAACTTTTGATCTGCCGAAAGATCTGCGATTTTCCAGATTAGACCGGGAACTCCCGACAGCCTCTATGGTCGTTTGCTTTGGCGGTGATGGAACCATCCTTCATATGGCAAAGTTTGCGACGAAATATGGTATTCCGGTGCTTGGTGTAAATATCGGAACAATGGGCTTTATGGCAGAATTGGAGGCAACTGAACTTAACGAACTGTCCAGGATCGCATCCGGTGATTATACTGTAGATGAGCGCATGATGTTGGATGTGACCGTGTTCAGAGATCGGGATATTATTTTCCATGACATTTGCCTTAATGATGTAGTTCTTACGAAAGGCGCAGTCGCACGCGTTGTTCATTTGACTGTGCATTGTGATGGCGTACAAGCTCTGGAGTGCGCCGGTGACGGCATTATTGTTGCAACACCCACCGGATCGACGGCCTATAGTTTATCTGCAGGCGGCCCTATTGTAGAGCCGGAAGCAAAGAGTATTCTGGTTACCCCGATTTGTGCACACGATGTTGCCAGCCGTACGATCGTAACTTCAGATAAAAGAGTTATTACCGTTGGTTTAAGCGCCTTTGCAAGAAGAAATGCGTTTCTTTCTGTAGACGGCGGCAAGAGTCAGCGTATGAACATTGGCGATGTTGCTACTATCAAGCGGTCTCCGTTAGTTACACAGCTCGTCCGCCTAAAGCAGCGCAGCTTTTTTGATGTTATCAATACTAAATTTAAGAATGCGTGAGGTGCAACGAAATGAAGACTCAAAGACAAGCGAAAATCATGGAGATCATTTCCACGCAAAATGTTGAGACCCAGGAACAGTTACTTTCTGCATTGCAGCGTGAAGGCTTTCGGGGAACTCAGGCAACTATTTCCAGGGATATTAAAGAATTGCGGATCGTAAAAGAATTATCGAGCCTTGGAACATATCGTTATACTGCGCCTACCAGCGAGATGGATGGCACTTTTTCTTCTCGTTTAAATACTATTTTTCGGGAATGTGTTGTCAGTTTTGATTATGCCCAGAATATTATCGTAATTCGAACGCTTCCCGGACTTGCTTCTGCTGCCGGTTCGGCTCTTGACAGCATGAATATTAGCTCTGTTGTGGGCACATTAGCCGGTGATGATACCGTTATGGTCGTTATGCGCGATTCTAATTGCGCGGCTGCACTTTGCGGAGAGATCAAACATTTATTAGCTTGATAGAGGGGATGATGGATTTTGCTTAGTCTGTTGCATATTGAGAATATCGCGGTTATTGAGTGCGCAGATATTTCCTTTGACCAAGGCTTTAATGTATTGACCGGTGAAACCGGCGCAGGTAAATCCATCGTTATAGATGCGATCAGTGCCATTTTAGGTGAACGAGCTTATCGTGACATGATCAGAACCGGAGCTGAATCAGCCTCTGTGCGCGCTGTTTTTACGGATGTTCCTGAACTGACATGGTTTGAGGAAAATGGCGTTGAATATGATTCGGAAACTGTTATCACACGACAGATTTATTTGGATGGCCGGAATGTATGTAGAGTAAACTCTACACTTGTTAGTGTGTCTACGCTTAGAAAACTTGGCGTACAGCTCATTAATATTCATGGTCAACATGATTCTGCAACACTGTTTGATGAAAATAATCATTTAGAGCTTTTGGATTCCTATGCAATGCACCATGTTTTGCGTCAGGAACATGCAGAACGATTTCATGTAGTTCAACAGCTTCGGGATCAAATTAAGAGCATGAATATGGATGAGGCAGAAAAGGCTCGCCGTATTGAAATGTTACAGTACCAGATCCAGGAGATCGAACGGGCAGAGCTTGAAGCCGGAGAAGATGAGCAACTGGAGGATCGTCGAAGAGTTCTCCAGAATGCGGAAAAACTGTCTGATTGCATGAATACTGCTGTTGAGTGTCTCTGCGGCGGTGATGAAACAGATGGTGCAGCCACACTTTTGGCACAAGCCCAGCGGGAATTTGTCCGCATGAGTCGTTTTACAGATTCTTTTTCTGAGATCCAGGAAAAAATTGCAGATCTGATGTATCAGGTTCAGGATGCTGCTGATGAGGTTCGTGACCAGAGAGATTCTCTTGCCTATACTTCTGATGAACTTGAAAAGATCGAAGCAAGATTGGATGTGATCCATAGGCTTCGCAGAAAGTACGGCAACAGCTGTGAAGAGATCCTTGCTTATCTTGACAACGCCAAAAAAGAACTTGATGAGATCGAATTTGCAGAAGATCGCCTGGAACAGCTCAAGAAAAAATGCATCCGTGCTGAAAAACTTGCGATGGAATCTGCATTGGACTTAAGAGAGCGCAGACGGGATGCAGCTATGATCCTTGCTCATAAAATCTTGGATGAGCTTGCACAGTTAGATATGCCGAAAGTTCAGTTCGCTTGCAGATTTGATGAAAAGGAGTTGTCAGAAAATGGTTCTGATATCATTTCTTTTTATATGTCTGCTAATGCCGGTGAAGCTTTAAAGCCGCTCAGCAAGGTTGCTTCCGGCGGTGAGCTTGCCAGAAT
>JAFOCX010000030.1 GCA_017380975.1 Lachnospiraceae bacterium | reverse complement strand
TCTCTTCCTTTTACGGTTACAAACACATCTTCTGCATCTGTTCTGGGAAGTACGGCTGCCACGTCTAACCCATCCAGAAGTTCCATAGGCATATCCTTTGCACTGTGAACAGCTGCATCAAAACGTCCTTCGAGAATGCCTTGTTCGAATTCAGAAATGAATACGCCTTTACCTCCAAAATCAGTCAAAGCACGGTCTAGGATCTTATCTCCGGTTGTGACAACAGGAACAATTTCAACATGAAGTCCCGGCTCTGCTTCTTTTAATGCCTCGGCAACCATCATTGTCTGTGCCATGGCAAGTTTACTCTTTCTTGTACCCAGGCGAATCGTTCTTGGCTGTTTCATTTCAGTCATGCAACATTCTCCTTTTTATTTCTCTTGAATCAGACGATCCATCAATGAGTAACCCTGTTCTACATAGATGCCCGATCCTTTCGCATTTGTTTCATTATAATTCCATGTATAACAATGCGTATCTCTGCTGTCATAGAGTAGATAAGGAACCGGATCTGCTGTGTGTGTACGGATTCGAAGCGGGGTCGGATGGTCCGGAAGGATCAGCATTCGATATGCTTCTCCTGCCTTTTCAAGCCCTTCACAGATCGGACGAATAATACGGTCATCTAAGAATTCGATTGCCTGAACCTTCGCATCACATTTTCCCTGGTGACCCATTTCATCCGGTCCTTCTAAATGTACATAGACAAAATCACGTCCATCTTCCAGCAGTGCTTTCAGTGCAGCATTTGCCTTTCCTTCATAATTGGTATGAAGACCGCCGTTCGCACCTTCAATCTGTATCACTTCCATCTCAGCACCGACTGCAATTCCTTTTAATAAATCTACTGCAGATATCATGGTACCGTTTAAACCTGTTTTGTCTCGGAACGATGTGACACACGGTTTTGTGCCTGCTCCCCAAAACCAAAGCGAATTTGCTTTGTTCAAGCCCTTATTCGCACGCTCTACATTTAACGGATGATGATTTAATACCTCATAGCTCTTTTTCATCATCTCACGCAGCACTTCGTCTTTCGGAAGATAGGATCCGATCACGCGCTCTAAAATATCATGCGGAGGGGTCAATTCCACGACATCCCCTTGATCCCAGATCAACAGATGACGGTAACTGGTGCCTGTATAAAACTGATATGTTTCGTTTTCAAATGCTTCTTTTACTGCCTGGATCAAAATGTCAGCATCTTCTGTCGTAATTTCATCTGAACTATGGTCAATGATCTTCTTTTCCTCATAAGGAAGATCATCATCCGATACCGTAACAAGATTGCAGCGCAATGCCACATCTGTGTTCTTCATATCTACTCCGATCGACAGTGCTTCCAATGGAGAACGACCGGTATAATATCTCTTCGGATCATATCCCATAACCGCAAGATTTGCAGTGTCGCTTCCCGGACTCATGCCATCCGGAATTGTTTTGGCCATTCCGATCTCTGCTGTTTTCGCTAATCGATCCATCATCGGAGTGTTCGCATATTCCAGCGGAGTTTTCATACCAAGAGCTTCGATCGGCTCATCCGCCATACCGTCACCCAGAATTACAATATATTTCATATCGAATTCCAACCTTTCTGTTTTCATAATCGAATATTTTTCAAAAATGTCTTATGATTGGAAAAAAGCTGTGGCAGATCCCTGCCACAGCCTATTACCTGCTTCGATTGTAAAATCAATTATCTGATTTCTTTCTTTCCGCCCATATACGGCTGTAAAGCTTCCGGAATACGGATAGAACCGTCAGCCTGTAAGTTGTTCTCTAAGAACGCGATGAGCATTCTCGGCGGAGCAACTACTGTATTGTTTAATGTGTGAGCAAAGTACTTCTTGCCGTCTTCGCCGTTTACACGAATCTTAAGACGTCTTGCCTGAGCATCACCAAGGTTGGAACAGCTTCCTACCTCGAAGTACTTCTGCTGTCTCGGAGACCAAGCCTCTACGTCGATGGATTTCACTTTGAGGTCTGCAAGGTCACCGGAGCAGCACTCAAGTGTACGTACCGGAATATCTAAGGAACGGAATAAATCTACTGTGTTCTGCCATAAAACGTCGAACCACTTTGGAGAATCTTCCGGCTTACATACTACGATCATTTCCTGCTTCTCGAACTGGTGGATTCTGTAAACACCACGCTCTTCGATGCCGTGAGCACCTTTCTCTTTACGGAAGCACGGAGAATAGCTTGTTAATGTCTTCGGAAGCTCTGCTTCCGGAACGATTGTATCGATGAATTTACCGATCATGGAGTGCTCACTTGTACCGATCAGGTAGAGATCTTCACCTTCGATCTTGTACATCATTGCTTCCATCTCAGCAAAGCTCATAACACCTGTAACAACATCGCTTCTGATCATGAACGGCGGGATGCAGTATGTGAATCCACGATCGATCATGAAATCTCTCGCGTAGGAGATTACTGCAGAATGAAGTCTTGCGATATCGCCCATTAAGTAATAGAAACCGTTACCTGCAACTTTTCTTGCAGCATCAAGGTCAATACCTGCGAATTTCTCCATGATCTCTGTGTGGTACGGGATCTCGAACTCCGGAACTACCGGCTCACCATATTTCTGAACCTCAACGTTCTCAGAATCATCTTTACCGATCGGAACGCTCGGATCGATGATGT
Source organism: Lachnospiraceae bacterium (assembly GCA_017380975.1). Classification (GTDB taxonomy): domain Bacteria; phylum Bacillota; class Clostridia; order Lachnospirales; family Lachnospiraceae; genus Pilosibacter. The sequence goes on along the minus strand of JAFOCX010000030.1, from coordinate 6,775 downwards.
TCGGGATTGTCATCATGATCTTCTTTACTCTTGCTTCGAGATCTTTTTCCATCTCTTCTAACTCAGCAAGACGGGAAGCTGCTGCTGCAACCTGTTTCTTAACTTCCTCAGCTTCTTCTTTCTTGCCCTGACCCATTAACATACCGATCTGCTTGGAGATCTTGTTTCTGTTGGCACGAAGATCATCTGCCTCTTTTTTAACTTTACGGCTTTCTTCGTCAAGGGCGATCACTTCATCTACTAACGGAAGTTTATTATCCTGAAACTTATTGCGGATATTCTGCTTAACGATTTCCGGATTTTCTCTAACAAATCTTAAATCTAACATTGTCACTGTCTCCTTTATTAGTCCCATGCAGAAACGCACAGGTTCTTTTCTATCTTTCATCTGCTATACATGCCATACTTTCACATGCTAACAGAACACTTACCTTAGAATATAGCACATTTCTTTTCGAATGAAAAGGGGAATTTCCCTATCTTTTCACAAGTTTACCGATAATCTCCTCAAAGCAGACTCCGTTGCTGTGGGGAATATTTAATTCATCGGACTTTGTAATACAATCTCTCACAAATCTGGCAGCCTTTTCCGTTGCAGCACGGAGACTGTATCCATTTAATACAGAACCTGCAAGTACAGAGGAGAACACATCTCCGGTTCCCGGTCTCTGGTTTCCTGCACTCTTGACTTTCACGAATTCAGCCTCGTGTTTTCCGTGCTCCAGAACAACATTGGTATAAAAATTGCCTTCCCGCACACCTGTGATAACAACAGATTTCGCACCCATGATCTGCAGCATGGTCGCCATATTAAGCAGTTCTTTTCGTGTCCATCCTTTGTCTTTGTATGGAGTTCCGGTTAAAATACATGCCTCCGTTACATTCGGTGTGACAACATCTGCATAGCTCACCAGCTGTTTCATTTCTTCGCACATCTCTTCGGTATAAGTCGCATAGATTTTTCCGTGGTCACCCATGACCGGATCCACAATGATCAGTGTATCTTCCTCGCGGAAATGCTCTACAAACTCAAGAACAATTTCAATCTGCTCCGCAGAACCTAAGAATCCGGTAGAGATCGCATCGAAATCCAGGCCGAGTTCGATCCATTTACCAATATATGCTCGCATTTTATCCGTGTAATCATCGAAAAAATATACCGGAAACTCTGTATGGTTGGAGAGGATCGCGGTTGGCACCGGACAGCTCTGGATTCCCATAACCGATAAAATCGGATGTGCCACTGTCAGTGAACAGCGTCCATAACCGGATAAATCATTAATTACTGCTATCTTTTTCTGTCTGTACTGTTCCATAAATCTAATTCCTTTGAGCATTTTGTTCATTTCTGCAAACAGATCAATCTTTCGATTCTATGCACATTAAGATTCCTTCTGTCAGAGAGATCGCCGCTGTTTCATCCAGGATCTCATTGCTGACGCAGAGACTCGGATTGTTCAGGATCGAAATATCTTTATCCTGTAACGGATATTTGAATCCGGTCAATGTGATCCCTTTTACTTGCTCCGTGATCGGAAGAAAGGATACGTAAGTACCATATTGTCTGCTTCTGGAAAAATTATACTCGTTTTTCTGCTCAGAATCAAGAATATAGATCCGATTCTTTGCATCGTAACAGTTTGCCTGAAGACCTCTTCTTCTCTCGTGGACGAGCAGATGAATATTTGATATTTCATGATCCAGCCGGCCGCCAAGTGCTCCCAAAACATCAACCTCATCAAAACCGGCTTCGCGAATTCTGCGAAATGCCAATTCTGTATCTGTCTCATCTTTTTCAGGCTTATGCATCTCGATCTGATATTGCGGATCTGACAGATACGTCTGAATCTTTTCTCTTCCAAATGTATCAAAATCTCCCACTAAAAGATCCGGCTGAATCCCCAGATCCAGACAGACAGAGAAACCTGCATCTGCCGCCACTACAAAATCGTATTTCCGATCTTTTAAAAACTCTTTTGCAAACGAAAGGTCCAGAGGACCGCCGGAAATCAATAAACATGTTTTCATTCTTGTTCGCCCCCTGGACCTTTATTATTTATTCGTACTCTTTGAAAATTTCAAGGAATGCTTTTGTGTTGGCTGCTGCATCATTTTTAAATACTGCAGAACCTGCAACGAATACGTTAGCGCCTGCCTCGATCAGCATACGTACGTTTTCTGTTGTAACACCGCCGTCTACCTGGATATCTGTTTTCAGACCTGCATCATCTAACATCTTACGGAGCTTTTTGATCTTTTCTACCGCATACGGGATGAATTTCTGTCCGCCGAAGCCCGGATTTACAGACATGATCAGGAACATATCAACCTGATCTAAAATGCAGGAAAGTGTCTCAACCGGAGTTGCCGGATTCAAAGCAACTGCTGCCTTACAACCGGCCTCTTTGATCTGGTTGATCGTACGGTCTAAATGTACACATGCTTCCTGATGAACACAGATCAGATCTGCGCCAACTTTTTTCATATCCTGAATATAGCGTCCCGGCTCCTCTACCATCATATGCACATCAAAGATCGCATCGGTGCAGCCACGTAATTTTTCAATTACCGGCATACCAAAAGAAATGCTCGGAACGAATGCGCCGTCCATCACATCAAGATGAATATACTTTGCGCCTGCATCTGCTACTGTCTTTACTTCTTCTCCTAATTTAGAGAAATCTGCTGCTAAAACGGATGGTGCTAAGATGTACATACTAATATCTCCTTTTGTTTTTTAATTCTTCATAGATCAAACGATAATTTTCATAACGGTCCTTGGAGAGCGTGCCTTCTTTAACCGCATCTTTCACGCCGCATTCTCTTTCTCCCACATGAACACAGCCAAGGAAACGACAATCCGGTATAAACTCCTCAAATTCCGGGAAGAACTGCTGAAGCTCCTCCGGCTTCATATTGTCAACAAACATGGAGCTGAACCCGGGTGTGTCCATGACAAAGGTATCAGTTTCCACGAAGAATAATTCTGAATGACGGGTTGTATGTTTGCCTCGTTTGATTTTTTCACTGATCGTACCGGTCTCCATCTCAGCCTCCGGCTGGATCTCATTGGTAATTGTAGATTTGCCTACACCGGACGGACCTGCAAGAACCGTTGTCTTTCCTCTTAAAAGGCTTCGGATCTGTTCGATACCTTCTCCACTTTTTGCATTGGTCAAATGCACCTCATATCCTGCTGCCTCATAAATGGAAGTCAGTCTTTTTGCCTCTTCTTCTGTAACCAGATCTTTTTTGTTAAAGCAGATCACGACCGGAACGTCCTGCGATTCCATCGTCACGAGGAAACGATCCAAAAGGTTCAGATTCGGTTCCGGGGCAGTCGCTGCAAACACGACCATCGCCTGATCGATATTTGCCACAGCCGGACGGATCAGCTCATTTTCTCGATCCAGAATGTCCACGATGTTTCCTGTTTTTTCCTCTTCATCCAGAATCGTAAACTCCACATCGTCTCCGACTAACGGTTTGATCTTTTTGTTACGGAAGATTCCTTTTGCCTTACATTCATAAACACCGGAAATGCCGTCATGTACATAGTAAAATCCGGCAATTCCTTTCATTATCTTTCCAGTCATAGTTTATACTTCGATCTCAAAAAAGTTTATAGTATAAGTATTCAGTACAATATTGTTGGTCATATCTACGATCTCAACTTCACCGTTAGAAACTCCGTCAGCTCCGCGAATCTTAGTAAAACGAATATCCAGCATCGTATCGCTAGAATATGCCTTCGGCTCTGTCAGCTGAGTATATTTCACCTCACCGTTAACCGTCTGCTTCAGGCGAAGAACGATCTGAATCTCTGTCGACGGAGAACCCGGTCCATAAGAAATACGTAACGGGTAACTAGCCTCCAGAGACGCCAGAAACTGAGTCTTCGGCGGTTCCGGACCTAAACTGATCACATAATCTACGACTGTTCCGATCTCGATCTCGCCACCAGGAACAACTGACTGGCTGACTACACATCCTGCCGGAATTGTATCATGATATTCTTCTTTGATAGAACCAACAACAAGACCTGCTGAAGTCAATAACTGCACGGCCCAGTCAGACGACTGTCCCTCCAGTTTCGGAACAACAACCTTCTCGATTTCAGGTCCCTTGCTGACATATAGAGTTACGGTATCTCCCAAGGAAGCCTTATCAAGAGGCTCATAACGTAAAATGGAACCGATCACAGCTGTCTCATGATTCTCTTCCACTACAGTTGCTTTCAAACCTTTTCCTTCGATCAGTCGAACCGCTGTATCGAGAGTCATTTCAGTTAAACCGAGGCCTTCCAACTCCACTTTGTCCGAACCTCCGCTGACCGTCACAATTACACTGGAATATCTCGGGATCACAGAATCCGGAGCATTTTCCTGTGAAATGATCGTACCTTTTGCGATTTCATCAGAGTTTTCAAGAATCACCTTCATCTTCAGATCCAGACCCGCCAGTTTCTTCTCTGCTTCTTCCTGTGTATCTCCCACAAGATTCGGCATAAGTACTTCTTTCTGGCTGAGCTCTTCTCCATTATTTGCTTCAATTGTGATCTGATTGTCAGTTCCCAACGGATTATTATCCTTAAACAATCCTCCAAGTTTTGAAAATACGACTACAACCACGGCTACAACTACGATTGCTGCGATCACGCCAAATGTTGTAAGAAGTTTTTCCAGATGTGTGGAAGACTCGTCTTCTGACACTTCATCATCAATCTCTTCTTCCTCTTCCACTATTTTATGTTTGGATGTAATAATATCCATTTCTTTTTTGCTGATCATGATCGTATCGGAAGTTAATTCCGGAGCCGCAGCTGCACCAATGGATATATCTTCCGGATTGATCAATGCCTTTCTAAGATCACTGATCAGATCGCTGATGGACGCATAGCGGTTTTCCGGCTTCTTTTCCGTACATTTTAAAATGATCTGCTCTACGGCCGGAGGAATTTCCGGATTTAACATGCTCGGAAGCACGATCGGCTCTTCTAAGTGAGCCAGAGCTACCGTTACCGTATTTTCTCCTTCAAACGGAACCTTTCCTGTCAGCATCTCGAACATAGTGATACCAAGAGAATAGATATCCGTTCTGGCATCTACAAACCCGCCTCTCGCCTGTTCCGGAGACACGTAATGTACAGAACCTACCACGGTAGAATTCATCGTCTGGGAGGATACCGCCCTTGCGATACCAAAATCCGCAACTTTTACTTTGCCGTCTTTCGAGATCAGCATATTCTGCGGCTTGATGTCACGATGGATGATGTGCTGATCATGGGCTGCCTCGATACCCTGAGCAACCTGGATTGCAATGCCTATGGACTCTTTTACCGCAAGATGTCCTTTTTTGTTAATATAACTTTTTAATGTAATGCCCTCAACAAGCTCCATTACGATGCAGTGAAGGTCTCCCTCATCTACAACATCATAAATATTAACGATATTCGGATGAGACATACCGGCCGCTGCCTGAGCTTCCATTTTAAATTTGCTTACAAATCCGGCGTCAGAAGTAAATTCTGCCTTTAACACCTTGATTCCAACCAGACGGTTGAGTTTGTGACACTTAGCCTTATATACTTCTGACATTCCGCCGGAACCGATCTGTTCAAGGATTTCATAACGATCCTGAAGCATAACTCCTGTACCTAACATCATACGATCACCTCACTTATCTGAGGCTCCACTAAGACAACCGCGATGTTATCCAGTCCTCCGTTTTCGTTTGCTTTACGGATCAGATTATCCGTCTGCTCTTCCAACAAATCGGTAGTCTGAAGGATCTTACATATTTCTTCATCACTTACCATATTGGTCAGACCATCGGAACACATTAAAATATAGTCGCATTCCTGCAGCGGAATATCAAACATATCCACGTCAACCGTCGGTAGAATACCGACTGCACGTGTGATCACATTTTTCTGGCTGCGATACTCATCACTGCCACGCTCCATTTTGCCAAGTGCAACCATCTCTTCTACTAAAGAATGGTCTCTTGTGATCTGCTCCAGATTGTCTCTTAATAAATAGAGACGGCTGTCACCTACATTGGCAACATATAGAGTATTATCTACGATCACGGCTGCAACAAGGGTCGTTCCCATTCCGTCTAAATCCGGATTGTTCGCCGCCTCATCAAACAGCATACTGTTCACTTCTTCAATAGCTACACGAAGAAACAGAACCGGGTCTTTGATCTTGGAATATTCTGCCATCTGCACCAGTTCTTTTACTGCATAACGGGAAGCAAAATCTCCGGCTTTATGGCCTCCCATACCGTCTGCTACGATAAAAAGATTCGGAAGAACACCGATTGGTTCCGAAGACGCAAACACACTGTCCTGATTCATTTTTCTGGCGCGTCCTACATCTGTACGTGCATGTGAAATCATGCTTCTCCCTCCTCCTTTTTTAAATAACTCTTTCTCAGCTGTCCGCAGGCACCTCCGATGTCACGTCCCATCTCTCGGCGAACCGTAACGTTGATACCTTTTCTCTCCAGATAGCCTTTAAAATGCTCAATGGCTTCACGATTAGACTGTTTGTAATCACGTTCTTTAATCGGATTGACCGGAATCAGATTTACATGACCGTGCATGTCTTTGATCAGATCTGCCAGTTTTTTTGCTTCATCCAGGTTGTCATTCACTCCCTGAACAAGGCTGTATTCAAATGTCAATCGTCTGCCTGTTTTTTCAAAGTACTCCTTACATGCCGGAAGAATCTCTGACAGAGAGTACTTATAGGCGATCGGCATTAATGTC
>JAFOCX010000004.1 GCA_017380975.1 Lachnospiraceae bacterium | reverse complement strand
TTTCATTATAAAAACGGGCAGGATATCACTATCCTGCCCGAACTATAACGTTTGAATCCTTATGCAATTAAGAATTAGAACTCAAGGTTTACGCCTGTGTTCTTATCGAATACGTGAGCAACGGAGCCATCGAAATCGAAGGAAAGGGATTTACCGATAGCGAAGTTGCTCAGTGTAGCCTGGTCGAGACCCATTGTCTGAACGATGATGATTGTGTCTACGCCGAGAGCTGTAACGTGAAGGTGAACGGAGCTACCCATCATCTCGCTTACGTCTACATCGCCTGTGATAGCCGGTGCACCAGCTTTTGCAAGGGAGATATGCTCCGGACGAACGCCGAGTGTGATAGCCTGCGGAGCTACGTTCTGAGCTTTGAGGTTTGCCTGTTTGTCATCGGAAAGAACTACGCTGATTCCGCCAACTTCTACTGCATACTTGCCATCTTTGATAACAAGCTCAGCATCGAAGAGGTTCATACGCGGCATGCCGATGAAGCCTGCTACGAAGAGGTTTCTCGGATGATCGAATACTTCCTGCGGAGTACCAACCTGCTGGATAACACCATCTTTCATGATAACGATACGATCACCAAGAGTCATAGCCTCTGTCTGGTCATGTGTAACGTACATGAATGTTGTGTCGAGTTTCTGACGAAGTTTGATGATCTCAGCTCTCATCTGGTTACGAAGCTTTGCATCAAGGTTGGATAACGGCTCGTCCATCAGGAGGGCTTTCGGCTCACGAACGATCGCACGACCGATCGCTACACGCTGTCTCTGACCACCGGAAAGTGCCTTCGGTTTTCTCTCAAGGTACTGTGTGATGTCAAGAGTCTCAGCAGCTGCACGAACAGCTTTGTCGATCTCGTCTGCCGGCATCTTACGTAATTTAAGCGGGAACGCCATGTTCTCGTATACTGTCATATGCGGGTAAAGAGCGTAGGACTGGAATACCATCGCGATATCACGATCCTTCGGAGCTACGTCGTTCATTCTCTTACCGTCGATGAGAAGGTCACCGCCGGAGATTTCCTCAAGACCTGCTACCATTCTAAGTGTTGTAGATTTACCACAACCGGACGGACCTACGAGTACGATAAACTCTTTATCTGCGATCTCAAGGTTGAACTCCTGAACTGCAAGAACGCCTTCCTCAGTGATAGTGAGGTTCGTTTTCTTAAATTCTTCACCTTTTTTCGCTTTTTTCTTCTTGCCTTCTGTATTCGGATAAACTTTCTTAATTCCTCTTAAAGATACTGTTGCCATATTAAAATTCTCCTTATTATTTATTCTCTCAATGAACTATGTGTTAAATGATCAATCCGCACACAGTTCCGGCGGAGCCCGCAGATGTTTGTCTTCATCCACAAGATCCTTCCAGATTCGAAGAGAATCGAGTTTTTTAACGATCAGCTTTACGGCTGAATCAAGGCTTTCTTCATCCCACTCTTGCGGGAAACCACGCTCGATGGCGCGGCGGAGAAGCGCTTCCTGTTCTTCCGGAGTTTCTGCTTCGAGAATCTCCTCTCTGTCCAGGAAACCGTCCTCACATAAAAGCTCCAGGAGGGAATCGTCCATTTCGCCCATCACAGACGGGTCAAAATACGCTAAAGTATCTTCCATAAAATTCATTTCATGGTCCATATTTCGTTCCTCCTTTCACTCATAATTAGACAAATGTCATTATATCTATTATGCCTAAAAATTAATAGAAAGTCAAGATTGGTTTGTCTTGTTTTGGTCTCTAAAGTAAAAGCCTTACTTGTGTGCAAGCACCAAGTAAGGCCTTTGACTTTTGATCCTTAGTATTTAGAAATTATTGCAGATTTTCACTAACATATCGCCGCTTCCTACGTTATAACCGCTGCATGCATAAACCGCATTCAGCTCTTTGGTTGTAACGAGAACTAACGGTAATTTATCCGGATCTACGTACATTCTTCTTGCCAGAGTCTCTACGTTCGGAACAAAGCTGTCGTAGTAAACTTTGATCTTCGGGAATGTAGCGAGAACTTTCTGTACTTTTGCATTCTCAAGAGCGCCTTTGCCGTTGATCATGAAAATGATGTCAGCCGGAAGCTCCTGGAAGTCGCCTTCCTGATCAAGCATCTCATTTAAGATGTGCTCTGTCGGCTCCTTGCCCTGCTCAAGCCACATGAGGATCGCTTTGTTCTTTGTCAGCTCGCTGCCGAGAACTACGTTTCCTTCCTCATCGTATACCTTGAACTCATCAAGAGCGAAGTTGTCGAGCATTTCTGCCAGGTTTGCCTGATATTTCTCGAGTTTGAGAGTCTTTGTCTCACCTTCGCCAAGATAGAAATGGTATTTGTTCGCAAAGAGGTTGCCGTTCGGGAGACGGTTGTCTGTGATCACACGGTATTCGCCGCTTGTCACATTGATCTTTAACTGGTTGCCGTCCCACTTCTCATTCTCGAGATCCAGTGTCTGGTATTCACCATTTACAAGGAGACCGATGGAGAAGTCCGGATAGTACAGGAATGTCTCGTCTGTCTCTTTTTCAAAGATAATTGTGCAGTTTCCTTTTTCAAGAACTTCTACCGGAACAAATTCGCCGTCTGCATAGTACTCAGCCAGCTGGTTGAGCATATTGATCCTGGACATAATGCCAAGAGCACGGCAGATTGCCACGAAGAGGATCTTCTTGGAAAGCGGGCTTGCATTCTTCACTGTTAATGCACCGATCGGGTTTGTTGTGATCTGACCATATTCGATTGTCGGATCGAAGCCGATGGTGTCATTAATATATGTCCATACAGATTTCGGATCTGCCTTGAATGCAGCCTTCTGCTCTTCTGTGAAGAAGTCCAGGATAAACTGTCTGGATTTGCACATCGGCTCATAGTAAGCACGCGGGCAAACCACGTATTTATAGAACATATCCTCATCTTCGTATGTGAAATCTTTTGTAAGATCAAGAGCCTCTTTCAGGATCTCGATATTTACATCTCTTCTGTCTTTCTTGGACAGTGTGAGGATCAGCTTCTCTTTTGCCTGAGCATCGTAGTTCTCATCCTCAAAAAATGTGATCAGGTTCTCAACATTGCTTCTGGAATCAAAGAGAACGTTGTAGATTTCCTGGCTGTAACCGTATTTTGCAACGATCGCATTTGCTCTGTCTGCATCGAACATGTCTGCAACTCTCTGCTCACGTTTTGCGTTTGCAGCTGTAGTCTTTGCCTGACAAAGTTCTTTCTGTTCTTCTGTCGGTTTTGCACCGTTTACGATCTGGTCCTTCGGAGCAACCGTTACAAACTGCTGCCACTCGTCATGAACGATCGGCTCAGTCTTCAGAACGATCTCAACCACATCCTGATCCGGAGTGAAGATCAGTTTCTCACAGTACTTATCATCTTTCTTTACATGGATATTTAAGCTTCCGAGACCGCAAGTAAGGCTTGCTTCACCGTTCTCGTCTGCTGTCATGATCGCTGCGTTGAAGATATTGGAGTAGTTTAAGATACCAAATGCAACCTGAGCACCCGGAACGCGATTACCCTCTTCGTCTTTTACAACGACTGTGAGTTTCTTTGTCACTGCATATAATTTTAAGTTGTTAAGGAAGGAAGCCATACCGACCTTGGAAATGATCTCCTCACCTTCGATGTCGCCGAAGCAGCGGCTGTGGATCAGCATTGCACGGCTGGAAGCGTTTGTGAACCAGCCCTTGTTCAGAACTTCTTCCGGCTCACATGCGCCAAGGAAGTACCAGTCGCCGTTGCAGTATACTTCTACCCATGCGTGGTTGTCATCGCAGTGTGCCCAGCGTGGTGTGTAGATCTGTCTTGCCGGGATACCGATCGCACGGAATACGTTTACACCGAAGTTGGACTCCTCACCACATCTGCCGTATGCGGAATTGTAAGCGCCAAGAGCAGAAATGGTACGGATATCTGTTAACTGATACATAACGTTTTCACAGTTCCAGTAGTTTGCCTCGATGATCGCATCGTGCATGGACAGATGGTTGACTCTGTCTGCTAATAAGCTGTGGAATAACTTACGGCAATCGCAAAGCTCTTCCTCGTTTACTCGGATATGTAATACATAGTTTAAGAAAATGTCTTCCGGAATGTCTTTCGCAAACGGAGATGTCTCGCGAAGCATAATGCCATGCTCTGCTGTTTCTTTGAACAGGTCAAAGTCATAGTTTGCCATATCGCTTAACGGGCTGTTTGCATAAATCCATTTGATCGCGAAGATAACATCCTCAGAAACTGTTTTCTGTGCCTCTTCCAGGCAGGCAAGGATTTCCTGCTTCTTCACTTCACCGGCTTTTTCAAGCAGTGCTGCGAATTTTACCTGAGCTGCATCTACTACTTTCTGTGTAAAAATCATCGTTTTATTACCTCCCTATAATCGTCGAAAAGGCAAGTCCAAAATGAACCTGCCCTTTCGTATTCTCCTAGGAACACTCACGCGAGGCGCGAGTTCTTTCTTAATTCAAAATTAGAATGCGTGAACGATCTCTGCACACTCTCTGAATTCCTGCTCATCTGTCTGCCAGATCTCGTACTCGGAAAGTGTCGGTAAGCCCATCGCTACAGTGCTCTTTCTGTATTTCATACCGGAGTCAAGAACGCCTTTTCTTCCTGTTGTATGGAATACTACGATACCTGTATGATCGTGGATTTCCTGAATGTTCCATTTCTTAACGCCGCAGCCTGCCATGATGTCGATTCTGCCTGCTGCTTTCTCGTAAACTTCTTTCAGAAGATCTTTACCCTCAACAACATTGCTCTGCTGACCGGATGTAAGGATTGTCTTGCAGCCAAGTTCGATTGCCTCTTCCAGAGTCTTGAACGGATCACGTGTCATATCAAATGCACGGTGAAGAGTTACGTCCATATCGCCTGCACAAGCCATCATTCTCTTCATAACTTCGATGTCAAGGTCGCCGTCCGGTGTAAGAGCACCGATAACAACGCCGTTAGCACCTAAATCTCTGAATGTTGCGATATCTTCGCACATAGCTTCGATCTCATCTTCTGTGTAAAGGAAATCACCGAAACGCGGACGAATAAGAACATTGATCTTAACGCCCTTGCAGTCTCTCT
>JAFOCX010000236.1 GCA_017380975.1 Lachnospiraceae bacterium | reverse complement strand
CTGTGATCATACCCTGGTTGAACAGTTTTGTGAACGGCTCATCGAAGTCAACTACGCCAATATCGTATAAGAACTTTGTATAGAATCTGGAGTAGAGAAGGTGAAGTACCGCATGCTCAACGCCGCCAATGTACATATCAACCGGTAAGTATTTCTGAGCTTTCTCTTTGGAAACCAGTTCGTCATTGTTTTTGGAATCTACATAACGTAAGAAGTACCAGGAAGAACCTGCCCACTGCGGCATTGTGTTTGTCTCACGTTTTGCCGGAGCGCCACAGCACGGACATGTTGTATTAACCCACTCATCGATCGCTGCAAGCGGAGATTCACCTGTACCTGTCGGCTGGTAGCTCTCTACCTCCGGTAATGTTAACGGAAGCTGATCTTCCGGAACCGGAACGTTTCCACAGTGCGGGCAGTGGATGATCGGGATCGGCTCACCCCAATATCTCTGTCTGGAGAATACCCAGTCACGAAGTTTGTAGTTCTCTGTCTTCTTACCGATACCCATCTTCTCGATCATGATCGGAGCTTCTTTCTTAAGGTAAGCAGACTCAAGGCCATTCCATTCGCCGGAGTTGATCATTGTACCGCTTGCCTCTGTGTATGCCTCTGTCATGTTTTCGATCTCAACACCGTCTTTTGCAATAACCTGAATGATCGGAATATCAAATTTCTTTGCAAATTCAAAGTCACGATCATCATGAGCCGGAACGCACATGATCGCACCTGTACCGTAATCAGCAAGTACATAGTCGGACAGCCAAATCGGAGTCTTTGCGCCGTTTAACGGGTTGATCGCATATGAGCCTGTGAATACGCCTGTCTTTTCTTTACCCTGAAGACGGTCTACGTTAGAACGCATAGAGGAGTCAAAGATATACTTCTCTACTGCTTCTCTTGTCTCGTCTGTTGCAAGGGATTTCGCCATTGCATGCTCCGGAGCAAGAACCATGAATGTAGCACCGTGTAATGTATCCGGTCTTGTTGTGTAAACTGTGATCTTTTCATCACTTCCGTCTACCGGGAACTGAATTTCTGCACCGTAGGATTTACCAATCCACTCAGACTGCATCTTTTTAACTTTCTCCGGCCAGTCGAGCTTATCAAGGTCATTTAATAATCTGTCTGCGTAAGCTGTGATCTTTAACATCCACTGACGAAGATTTTTCTTAGTAACCGGTGTGCCGCAACGCTCACAAGCGCCGTTTACAACTTCCTCGTTTGCAAGACCTGTTTTACAGGACGGACACCAGTTGATCGGGAATTCCTTCTCGTATGCAAGGCCCTTCTTGAACATCTGAACAAAGATCCACTGTGTCCATTTGTAGAAGTTCGGGTCTGTTGTATTTACTTCCATATCCCAGTCATAAAGAGCTGCGATCTCATTGATCTGACGTTTGATATTTGCAACGTTCTCTGCTGTGGAAATTGCCGGATGTACGCCCATCTTGATCGCATAGTTCTCAGCCGGAAGACCGAATGCATCCCAGCCCATCGGGTGGATAACATATTTACCTTTTAATAACTGGTAACGGCTCCAAACGTCAGAGATTACATAACCTCTCCAGTGACCTACATGAAGACCGCTTCCGGACGGATACGGGAACATATCCAGACAATAATATTTTTCTTTTTTGCCGTCATCGACATTGACCGGGTTCTGTGCCCAGTGCTCGCGCCATTTTTTCTCAATGGCGGTATGGTTATAATGTGCCATAACGATTCCTCCATATTCATGAATATAAAAAGCCCCCATCTCTATCCTAAATATAGAGACGTGGGGGCTTACTCTCACGCGGTACCACTCTATTTCATACATTCGTATGCGCTCATTTCCTGTTAACGGTCGGACCGGCAATGCCTACACAGTTCTGCATCCTTCAGCACGCTACTCAAAGGTGAGTTCAAAAGTTTCCGAAATCCGTCTCACACCAGCCGACGGCTCTCTGCATTTCTTTCACTCTCTACTATTCCTTATCAAAGTATTTCTTGTTCATAACTGTTTCATAATTTACCACAATCAAGCGTTTCTGTCAAGACTAAGGCGGGAATCTCTTCCCGCCAGCATCTCTTACACTATTTATTGCTCACAGTTGCTTCAATTGAAACTTCACTCTGCAGTGCCGCCTGTTCTTTTATCGCCACACGGTCCTCAAGAGCTGCAAGAGTACCATAAATACCAAGAAGCGCCAAAACGATTGCTGCAAGTCTTCTCTGTCCTTTTGTCATCTGTCGCTCCTCCGGTCCTAGCCAAGCATCATCTTCTTTACAACTTTATCTACAATCCAGCCAACCAACATGCAAAGCAAGCCTCCGCCAATGTACATCACCGCATAAAATCCCCAAGCGATCACATCCGGAAGATTGAGCCAGTACTGAGGGATAAATGCAAGAAGACAAAGAAGGGAATACAATGGTTTAAATCCTTCTCTCAGGCCAACTACAAATCCGATCAGCATGGAACCGATCGGCAGAACTACACCCATGATAAAAACAGAAACTTCATCATTGATCATGAATAACGGACCGCCATAATAAAACATCAGCGTTACCATCAGATATGGTAAAACCTGATTAAACTGCGCTTTTAACTTATCCATAAGTATTATCCTTTCCAATCGTCTGCGATCTAAAGCAGAGCATTACAGATGATTATACTTCGTTCGGTGGGTTTCGTCAAGGTTGGGGGTGATGAATTAATAGATATTTAGATTAGTAAAAATTATAAAGAGTTATCTGTAAAAAATCCCGTACTATCTCAAAT
>JAFOCX010000235.1 GCA_017380975.1 Lachnospiraceae bacterium | reverse complement strand
TGCATTCAGAGTGGCTGGCAGCCGAAGAATGGTGAGCCGAGAGTCCTCCCGATCTATCAAAGTACAACATTCAAGTATTCTTCCAGTGAACAGATGGGACGTTTGTTTGACCTGGAAGAAGATGGATATTTTTATACAAGACTGGCAAATCCGACCAATGATGCAGTCGCTCAGAAGATTTGTGAACTGGAGGGCGGCGTGGCTGCAATGCTAACATCTTCCGGTCAGGCAGCAAACTATTATGCGGCATTTAATATCTGCAATGCAGGGGATCATATTATCAGTGCAGCGACTATTTACGGAGGAACCTCCAATCTATTTACCGTTACTATGAAGAAACAGGGTGTTGATGTTACCCTGGTGGATCCGGATGCTTCCGAAGAAGAACTTGAGAAGGCATTCCGTCCGAACACGAAGGCTGTGTTTGGTGAAACAATTGCCAATCCGGCTCTTGTGGTGCTGGATATTGAAAAGTTTGCAAGGATCGCACACAAACATGGTGTTCCGCTGATCGTGGACAACACATTTGCAACTCCGATCAACTGTCGTCCGTTTGAGTTTGGCGCAGATATCGTTACTCATTCTACAACCAAATACATGGACGGCCATGCCATGAGTGTCGGCGGATGTATCGTAGACAGCGGTCATTTTGACTGGGATGCTCACGCTGAGAAATTCCCGGGCTTAACAACTCCGGATGATTCCTACCATGGTATCATTTATACACAGAAGTTTGGAAAAAAAGCATATATCACAAAAGCAACGGCTCAGCTGATGCGTGACCTCGGATCGATCCAGAGTCCGATGAATGCATTTTTACTGAACATCGGTCTGGAAACTCTTCATCTTCGTGTTCCGCGTCACTGTGAAAACGCACAGAAGATCGCGGAGTGGTTAGAAGCCCGTGAAGATGTGGCATGGGTAAATTATCCGGGTCTTGAAAGCAATAAATATCATGCGCTGGCAGAAAAATATATGCCAAAGGGAAGCTGCGGCGTTATTTCCTTCGGATTGAAGGGCGGAAGAGAAGCGGCCGGCGATTTTATGGATAAACTGAAACTGGCTGCGATCGTGACACACGTTGCGGATGCAAGAACTTGTGTGCTTCACCCTGCAAGCCATACACACCGCCAGCTGACCAATGAGCAGCTTGTGGATGCAGGTGTAGACCCGTCCCTGATCCGACTGAGTGTGGGTATTGAGAATACAGATGATATTATTGAAGATATCAGACAGGCATTAGAAGACTAATTTGGAGGTTCGTTATTGGAGGTAAAAGAAAACGGAAAACGTAGCCTTATAAGACTCGTTTTTGGACGTGCACTGTTCTTTATCCTGTTTACATTGATCCAGATCATGACTCTGATCGGAATCTTTATCTGGATCGACGAGCGATACAGTGCTTACGGATATGGTGCGCTGGCTTTACTTGGAGGTATTCTGGCAATCCATATTTTGAACGAAAAACAGAATGCAAGTTTTAAGATGGCCTGGCTGGTACCGGTATTATTGTTTCCTGTATTTGGCGGATTGTTTTATATGTTCGTACAGCTGCAGATGGAGCCGAAGATCCTTGCAAAGCGAATATCAGATATTCATTCACGGACAAAACAGTTTCTTCCTCAAAACCAGGCGGTATTTAAGAAACTGAAGAAGGAAAGCCGGAGCAATTCCAATATGGCCAAATACCTGTTTGAGTCAGGTGGAGCTCCGGTTTACGAAAATACAAATTATAAATACTATCCGTTGGGCGAATTGTTTTATGAAGACATGATCTTGGAATTGAAACATGCAAAACAGTTTGTGTTTCTGGAGTATTTTATCATTCAGACCGGGTATATGTGGGATACCATGCTTGCAGTTCTGGAAGAAAAGGTAAAAGAAGGTGTGGAAGTCCGTGTCTTATATGACGGTATGAATGTCGTGGGAAACCTTCCACCGGATTATTCGAAAACTCTGGAAGAAAAAGGGATCCGCTGCCGGGTGTTTAATCCGGTTCGCCCTGCCATCTCTACAAACCAGAATACCAGAGATCACAGAAAGATCCTGATCATTGATGGTAAGATCGCATATACAGGCGGTGTCAATCTTGCAGATGAGTATATTAACCGCAAGGTGAGGTTCGGTCATTGGAAAGACAATGCGATCTGTGTACGCGGCGATGCGGTTCGCACATTCGTCGTGATGTTTTTACAGATGTGGAATGTATGTGCGAAAAAACTCGATTATAATGTCGATTATGGTCCATATCTGGAACCTTGTCAGGACTGCAATCTGAACGGTCTGAATATTCAGGGATACTCTGTTCCTTTCGGCGACAGTCCGATGGACGATGAGAATGTCAGTCATCAGGTTTATCTGGATATGATCTACCAGGCGAGAGAATATGTATATGTGATGACCCCGTATCTTGTTCTTGACGATGATATGATCACGGCGCTCTGTTATGCTGCAAAGCGAGGCGTGGAAACGATCATTATCATGCCTCACATCCCGGATAAAAATACGACATTTATGCTGGCTCATTCGTATTATCCGGAGCTGATCACGGCCGGAGTGAAGATATACGAGTACCTGCCGGGATTTGTTCATTCAAAAACGATGATCAGCGACGGGGAGAAGGCAGTTGTTGGGTCAGTCAATCTGGATTTCAGAAGCCAGTATCTGAATTTCGAATGCGGTGTTTACATTTACCGCAACCCGGTTATTGAAGAAATTAAGGCAGATTTTGAGGATACACTCCGCAAGTGTGCGAGGATGACGGTAGAAAGTTATGAAGCGCTTCCTTCCGGACATCGCTTCCTTGGAAAGGCGATGCGCCTGATCGGTCCTTTGATGTAACAGGAAAATCAGAGGAAATCATTGGAAAAACGTGACAAATCCTCATACAGCGATTATAATAGAAGCTGCGTCCTTTTGGTCTGCCGCTTTTATGCATGAAAAATGAAAGATGAGGAAATGATATATGAGAGTTGCTGATATGCATTGCGATACACTTCTTGGACTGGTTGGAAAACGTATGAATGGTGAACATGCAGGCATCCTGGAAAATGATTTACATATTGACCTTCAGAAAATGAAAAAGGGCAACTACCTTCTTCAGAACTTTGCCATGTTCGGACATATGGAAAATCTGAAAGAGATCATGCCGCTTCCGGAATATGGATTCCGCCTTGCAGATCTGTTCCTGACTGAGATGAGAAAATACCCGGATCAGATCGGTATTGTAAGAAGTTATAAAGATATTGAAGAGAACATGAAGGCAGGAAGAATGTCTGCCATGCTGACTATGGAGGAAGGCGCGATCTGTGAGGGCAAGCTGGAATACCTGCGCATTTTCTATGAACTTGGTGTTCGTATGTTCACATTTACATGGAACTTTGCAAATGAGCTGGCTTGGCCGAATAAAGTGATCCCGGGAGCACTGGCACCGAGCGGACTTGCAGCGCCTGGT
>JAFOCX010000234.1 GCA_017380975.1 Lachnospiraceae bacterium | reverse complement strand
ACCGTGGAAGATGCGCTGCATGCATTATTATTACAGTCCGTCAACCAGTCCGCCAATGCATTGGCAGAACATGTGGCAGGCAGCATGGATGCATTCGTGGAGATGATGAATGCAAAGATTGAGGAACTTGGCTGTCAGGAGAGCCATTTTGAGAACCCGTCCGGTCTGAACGGAGATACTCAGAATGTTTCTGCGTATGATATGGCACTGATCGGATGCGCAGCATTTAACAATGAAAAGCTGCTGGAGATCAGTTCCACAGAGAGTTACAGAACCGGAGCGATTTCCAATCATCCGAACGGTTATCTGCTGAAACAGGAGCATCGTCTGGTGATCACAGAGGATACGACAAGTCCGTTCTATTTCCCGGAGGCTGTGGCAGGAAAGACAGGTTATCTGTTAAAAGCGGGCAATACCCTGGTTACATATGCAGAGAAGGACG
Organism: Lachnospiraceae bacterium; assembly: GCA_017380975.1. Classification (GTDB taxonomy): domain Bacteria; phylum Bacillota; class Clostridia; order Lachnospirales; family Lachnospiraceae; genus Pilosibacter. The sequence goes on along the minus strand of JAFOCX010000234.1, from coordinate 5,648 downwards.
GAAGACGTCTGGTTTCTGTTATCTTAAAAGGAAGCCCGAGACAGTATTTTGTGGACGGTAAAGAACTGCTTCGCTTTGGTTTTGACAGTTTTTACAATGTGGACATTGCGGAAAATGAGACCAATTACGTGACAGGAGAGATTCCGGTGGAGATTGGTGGAAATACCTATGCTCCTTCGGAATTAAAGATCGAGGAAGGCCGTATGATCACACTTCCGGAAGGTGCGGTATTTGCTGATGCAGAGCTGACACTGGAAGGGTTACCGGAGGAACATCCGGAGGATGCGGTTGGTCTGCTTCGTTATGTTTATAATGAAAGAAAGATCGGTGAAGCATATCTTCTTCTGAAAGACGGTGCGGCTGTCGATGCGGACGTGGCGGTGAATGTTCCGGAGCCGGAAGCGGCAGAACCGGCTGAGACAGAGGCAGAAGAGACAGAGGCTGTGATCGACGAGGAGGACAAGACTTCTGAGGAGAAAAACGAAGGAGGCTTCCCGGTTCTTCCGATCATGATCATTCTTCTCCTTGGTGCAGCAGGCGGCGGTGGATATTACTGGATCCAGAATGAGCGTAAGAAAGAAGCCGAGGCAGCTGCAAGACGCCGTGAAAAACGCAGACAGCGCCTGATGGAAGAGGGCGCGGAAGCTGAAGCAGAGTTCAATCGACTGCTGGAGGCGAAGAGAAATCGTAAGAAATAAAAAGAAGCGGTCTGATCAGACCGCTACGTATCGAAACATAACAATGTAGTGACAGAAGCTTCCGCCCATGACGAACAGGTGAAAGATTTCGTGAGAACCGAAATGCTTGAATCTGGCGTTGAACAGTGGAAGCTTCAGTGCATAAATGACACCTCCGATGGTGTAAATGATACCGCCGGCCAGGAGCCAGTAAAAGGCAGCCGGTGTCAGGGATGCGACGATGGTTTTGATGGCTGTGAGGCAAACCCAGCCCATGGCAATGTAGATCATAGAGGAAAACCATTTCGGACAGTTGATCCAGATGGCATTGATGATGATACCGACGATCGCGATGGACCAGACGAGCGCCAGAAGGCGGTATCCGACCGGATTGCCAAGGACGATCAGGCAGACCGGGGTGTAGGTGCCGGCGATCAAAACGAAGATCATCATATGGTCGATCTTTTTGAGCATCTTATTGACATGTTCTGAGATATCGAGGGTATGATAAATGGTGCTGGCCGCGTAAAGCAGGATCATGCTGACGATGAAAATGGATACAGCCGCTGCGGTAAGGCGGCCGGATGTGAACGCTGCTTTGGCGATCAGAGGAATGGCAGCAGCCATTGCAAGAACCATAGCGATGAAGTGGGTCAGAGCGCTGCCGGGATCTTTGATGTGAAATTTCATGTTGTGCACCTCCGAGTGAAAATTATTTTGGATAAAATATCAAGAACTATAAAATGTAGTTTTGAAAACTATGTGTTGTAATATAATATATCATTTTCGTAAAAATTATGCAAGTGATATTTTCTTTGTATTGTCACAAGATAAGGGGACAGAAGAATGTTAAAAGTATTATATGAAGATCAGGAGATCATTGTTGTTGTAAAACCTGCGGGTGTGGAATCTCAGGCGGCAAAGAAGTTTACACCGGATATGCTCAGTGAGATCAAAAAACATATGGTTATCAACAAGTTATGCACACCGGGAAAAGAGCCTTATGTGGCAGTTATCCACAGACTGGACAAGCCGGTTTCCGGTGTCATGGTCTATGCAAAGACGAAAAAGGCCGCAGCTGCGTTAAGTGAGCAGGTTCAGAATCGCAAAATGGACAAATATTATGAAGCAGTTGTGTGTGGAAAACCTGTGAATAATGTGGATAACTTTGTGGATTACCTAAAGAAGTCTGTGGATGGAAATTATTCACAGATTGTGGATAAAGGGGAAAATGAGTCGAAACGTGCGGAATTAAGTTATGAACTGTTGAAAACGGTGGAAACAGAAAACGGAGAACTGAGTCATGTTCGGATCCATCTGCTGACAGGAAGGCACCATCAGATCCGTGTGCAGTTTTCCGGCCATGATCTGCCGCTTTACGGAGACGGACGTTACAATCCGATGTTTGTCGGAAAGCGTGAACCGCTGGCACTGTGCGCAGTATCGCTGGCATTTGATCATCCGACGACCGGAAAGCGCATGGAGTTTTCTATGAAACCGTCCGGCGGAGCATTCCGACTCTTCGGCTGATCCGCATTTTCGATAAACGCGGAATAAGAATTTGGATTTGGCTCATACTAAGGTTTGTACAAAGGAAGTACAAATCAAAAAGCGGGTGAGACCATGGACAATCCGATCAGGAAACTGAAGAAAATTTTATTTATATTGGGAATTACGGGGGCAGTGTATTTGGGATTCCGGTACCTGCTGCCCCTCGTGGTTCCCTTTTTGTGTGCGTACGGAGCGGCATTGTGGCTGAGACCGTCAATTAAGTATCTGGAGCAAAAGATTTTCAGAGGAAAGAACTGTAAGTTTTCTTCGCTGGCTGTGTGGATTGGAGGCGTAGAATTACTTACATTATTTGCCGCAATAGGGTGTTTTCTGTATTGGATCGGAAGTCGTCTGCTTGTACAATTGGAGCAGTTCTCAAGCGTTCTTCCGCAATGGTTTTCCTGGTTGGAAGCAAGGATGTCCGGAGTTTGGGGAATGCTGGAAGCGGCGATACCTGCGATTGTGAACAATTCGATGAACGTGATCACTTGGTTTGCAGAAGGGATCATTTTCTTGGTCATTTTTTTGATCGCAGCCTTGATGTTTTTGCGAGAAATGGAAGAAATCCGAGAGAAGAAGAGCCGGTCGATCTTTCATCGTGAGCTTTCTGTTGTCGGTCAGAGAGTCGGAACTACGGTTGGCGCATGGATCAAGACAGAGCTTGTGATCCTCAGCGTGAACAGTGCGCTGTTTGTACTGGGATTATTTTTAATAAGAAATGAATATGCCCTACTTCTGGGAATCGGGATCGGTTTACTGGATGCCCTTCCCTTTGTGGGGGCCGGGATCATTCTGGTGCCCTGGGGGATTTTTCTTTGTATCCGAAAGAACTGGTTTTCCGGAGTCATTTTGCTTGCAATGTTCGGAATTGCGTATGTGCTGAGACAAATGCTGGAGGCAAGGATCATGGGCGAGAAGGTTGGCTTGTCTCCCGTGGAAACACTCATATCCATGTACGTGGGGATCCGGCTGTTTGGTCTGGTCGGATTCTTACTGGGACCGCTGGGGCTGCTGATCATCGAGGATCTGACAGAACTCTATTGGAAAGAGGAATAAACGTAATTCGCTCGAAGAAAGAAATGGCATTGACTTTGCAGAAGCGGAGTATTAAGATAGGAACGATGAAAAAGTAATATCGTGCGTGTTCCGCGTACAAAAGAGAGGTAAGAGTATGAATTTAGAAGCGAATTCCAATCGAATTCCTAAATTGATCTTATTAGCCGGCGTATTTAGCTGTTCTTTGTCGTCGGCGTTTGTAAAATCAATGACAACCCCGAGCTGCGTGACTGCGACTTATCGTTTGTTTATGGCAGTTCTTCTGTTAACTCCGTATGTGTTCTTGAAAAAGGAGATGCGAGAGGAAGTGCTTTCCTTGAGCAAAAAAGATATTCTCTGGAGTGCTCTGGCAGGTGTCTTCTTCGCGTTCCACCTGTTCACATGGTTCGAGTCTCTGAGATTTACAACTGTGGCAAGCTCCACGGTACTTTGCAATACAGAGGTAATCTTTGCGGCGATCGGTTACATTTTATTCTTTGGCAAACGTCTGAAAAAGGGCGAATTCCTTGCAATCGGTGTAGCACTGATCGGTTCCGTGATCATCGCAATGGCAGACCAGACCGGCGGTCACGGCGGACTGTTTGGTGATTTCCTGGCAGTGCTGGCAGCGATCCTGATGGCAGTGTACACTCTGATCGGTACAAGACAGCGTGCAAGGATCAGCACCACTGCTTATACATATGTCCTTTATATTGCAAGTTTCTTCACACTGGTAGGTATTACCGTGGCGACAGGAACTCCGATGTTTGGCTACGAGCCGATCAACTGGTTCTTCGCACTTTGCCTTGCAGTATTCTGCAACCTGATGGGACATACGGTATACAGCTGGGCGTTAAAATACCTGAAACCGACTTACGTGAGTACCGTAAAACTGGCAGGTCCGGTCTTTGCGGCTTCCAACGCAGTGTGGCTGTTTGGCGAGATCCCGGGTGTGACTCAGATCTTAGGTGCGTTAGTAGTTATCGCCGGTGTGGCTTTATATGCAAGACAGAAGCAGGATTAAAAAGTTTTTGCATTTTTTAACATAATATGATACCATGATTTCGGCAGTGCATATCGTTCGAGTGCAACTGCCGGAATTTTTTAATTTAATAGGAGGAATCCAAATGAAAAAAATGACCGATGCACAAAAGCATCAGCAGATCCTCAAGGAAATGAAGGCGACGCTGATCCTTTTTGCAATTGTAGCGGCATGGCATGTTGGTACTGCTTTTGCGCTCAATGGCATTGATTTTCTTGTATTTGGTATGCCGCTTTGGTTCTTCGTGAGTACGATCGGTGCGTTTGTGATATCCGTTGTCGGAGTCATAATTCTGTTAAAGACTGTATTCGAGGATTTTGATCTGGGCGAAGAAGCGTCTGATGAGGCGGAGAAAGGCGGTACTCAGTCATGACACAGAATCAGATGATCATGTTGGCGATCCTTGTGGTTTATTTGATCATAAATGCCGGAATCGGCATGTGTGTGAGTAACCGCGAGGACAAGAAGAGTTCCATGAACTTCGAGAAGAAGTATTTTATCGGCTCCAGAGGTATGAGCGGTTTCGTTCTGGCGATGACGACGGTCGCGACTTACACAAGTGTAAGTTCTTTCGTCAGCGGACCGGGAGCAGCAGGACTTACATATGGTTTCAGCCAGGCGTGGGTCAGCGGTGTTCAGATCGGTGCAGCATTTCTGACACTGGGTGTACTCGGTAAGAAGTTTGCCATTGTTTCCAGAAAAACAGGTGCAGTGACCGTAGCAGGATATTTGAAAGCGCGTTATAAATCCGATGCGCTGGTGATCCTGACAACGCTCTTGATGTTAGTGTTCTTCGTGACACAGATGATCGCACAGTTTATCGGCGGCGCGACTTTGATCCAGACCGTGACAGGCCTTCCGTATTGGGCGGCTCTGGCAATCTTTGCTGTGGTGGTTATTGTATACACAGCTTTTGGCGGCTTCACAGCCGTTGTGATCACGGATACCATTCAGGGTGTCGTGATGTTGATCGGAACGTTTTTATTTGTATTTTATGTATTAAAGAATATTGGAAGTTTTGAAGCCATGAGTGTGGCGCTCGATACCTCCCTTCCGGGATGGGACAATCTGACAGGAACCGGTTATACACCGGGTGCACTGTTGTCCTTCTGGGTTCTGGTCGGTGTCGGTGTCATGGGTCTCCCGCAGACAGCAGTCCGCGGTATGGGCTTTAAAGATACAAAAAGCTGCCACAGTGCGATGCTGATCGGTACGATCGTGGTTGGCTTTTTGATGATCGGTATGCACACGGCCGGTGTGTGGGCAGGTGCGCTGACAGGCGGACAGACATTTGTCTCCACAGACTATTTTATTCCGACACTTGTGCAGCAGATCATGCCTGT
>JAFOCX010000233.1 GCA_017380975.1 Lachnospiraceae bacterium | reverse complement strand
GCAAAAGGAACCGGTATGGAGCTGGCAGAGAAGTTCATGGGGGTATCCCTTGCTTCTGAAAAAGAGCTGGTTCTGATCGTGACACAGACGGAATTAAAAAATCCGATCATGCAGGCCATTATGAAAGATGCAGGACTGCAGACAAAAGCCAAATCCATCGCATTCTCTCTTCCGGTAACAGATACAGCCGGACTGAGATTGGTCGAAGATTAATAATATATGAAGAATATCCAAGATCCTGCTGCCGGACAGAAAATTATGTTCGGCAGCGGGATTTTTTTATTGCTATTTGGCTGAAATTTTCATATAATGGTTTAATAGAGTGAATTTATGAAATCGAAAAGAGAGAGGAAGTGAACACATAATGGAAGGTCGAAGTCGCAAGATGGAGGCAGACGCCCAGCCCGAATCGACGGCGATACGCATAGTGGCGGAAAACCATTATGTGGATAGCTGCTTTTAAGGTGTCCGTTTGACTCCGATCCAGGTAGTAGCATGAGATGGAATGGAGGAACGAGATCATGTCCAACGAGACAATGGAAAATTTTGACTTAGAAGAATTACTGGAGCTGGTGCAGACAAAGAAATACCGCCAGCTGAAAGAGGCTCTTTTAGATTTAAATGAGGTTGATATTGCCGTATTTATGGATGAACTGGATTCTGTGGAACGCACGATGCTGGTATTCCGTATGCTGCCGAAGGAGATGGCTTCGGAAGTATTTGCGGAGCTGGATCCGGAATCCCAGGAAGATATCATCAACAGTATCACGGACCGAGAGCTTTCCGAGATCGTGGAAGATCTGTATGTCGATGATGCAGTAGATATGCTGGAGGAGATGCCGGCGACCATCGTTCGTCGTGTCATGGAAAATACAAAACCGGAAACCAGAAAACTGATCAATCAGTTTCTGAACTATCCGGAAAACAGTGCCGGCAGTATTATGACTGCTGAGTACATCGGTCTGAAGAAACATATGACCGTAGAGGAAAGTTTCGCGTTTATCAGAAAACACGGTATTGATTCCGAAACGATCTACACCTGTTACGTAATGGATTCCAAACGCCGTCTGGAAGGTGTCGTTACGGTCAGAAATCTTATTATGAATCCTTACGATGCCGTAGTAGGCGACATCATGGATGACAATGTGATCAAAGCGATCACAACGATGGATCAGGAAGAAGTCGTAGAGATGATGAACAAATACGACCTTCTCAGCATGCCTGTTGTGGACAGCGAAGATCGCCTTGTCGGTATTATTACTGTCGATGACGTTATGGACGTTATGGAAGAAGAGGCCACAGAGGATATCGAAAAGATGGCTGCGATGCTTCCGTCAGAAAAGCCGTATTTAAGAACCGGCGTTTTTGAACTGGCGAAGAACCGTATTCCGTGGCTGCTGTTCTTAATGTTATCCAGTACCCTTTCCGGAGCGATCCTGGAACGCTATGAAAATGCGTTTGCGGCGATCCCGCTTCTGGTAAGTTTCACACCAATGCTTATGAATACCGGCGGTAACTCAGGAAGCCAGTCCAGTGCGATGATCATTCGAGGTATGTCCCTCGGAGAGATCGAACCGACCGATATCCTGAGAGTTATCTGGAAAGAAGTCAGAGTCGGACTGATCGCAGGTATTATCCTTGCGGTTTGTAACTTTATCCGCCTGATGATCCAGTACCCGGGCAACACGATGATCAGCCTTGTGGTTGTACTGAGTGTATTTGTGACAGTTGTGATCGCAAAAACGATCGGCTGTACACTTCCGATCGCAGCGAAAGTCTTAAAGGCTGACCCGGCGATCATGGCCGGACCGTTGATCACAACGATCGTGGATGCGGTAAGTCTGATCGTATACTTCAATCTGGCATGTATGCTGTTAGATATGACCGTATAACGTATGATTATGAGATTCAGGGAGTCTGCTCCCGGCAAATATTAGAAACAGGAGAAAAACAATTATGGCAAAAGTTAGAACAAGATTTGCACCGAGCCCGACAGGCCGTATGCATGTAGGTAACTTAAGAACAGCTCTTTATACCTACCTCATCGCAAAACATGAAGACGGAGATTTTATCCTTCGTATCGAGGATACAGACCAGGGCCGTCTTGTAGAAGGTGCAGTTGATATTATTTACAGAACACTGGAAAAAACTGGCCTGATCCATGACGAAGGTCCGGATAAAGACAAAGGCTTTGGTCCGTACGTACAGTCTGATCGTCAGAAATCCGGTATCTACATGGAATATGCAAAGATGCTGGTTGAAAAAGGCGAGGCTTACTACTGCTTCTGTACACAGGAGCGTCTTGAGTCCTTAAGATCCAGCGTAAACGGCGAGGAGATCATGACATACGACAAGCACTGCTTAAGCCTTTCCAAGGAAGAAGTAGAGGCAAATCTCGCTGCAGGCATGCCGTTCGTTATCCGTCAGAACAACCCGAAAGAGGGTACTACAACATTCCACGATGATATCTATGGTGATATCAGCGTTGATAACTCCGAGCTTGATGATATGGTTCTCATCAAATCCGATGGATTCCCGACATACAACTTTGCAAACGTAGTAGATGACCATCTCATGGGCATCACTCACGTAGTCAGAGGTAATGAGTACCTTTCCTCTTCTCCGAAGTACAACCGTCTTTACGAGGCATTCGGCTGGGAAGTTCCGATTTACGTTCACTGCCCAACAAT
>JAFOCX010000232.1 GCA_017380975.1 Lachnospiraceae bacterium | reverse complement strand
GGTGATCGGTTTTGATCTGACACTCACATATGAGAAACTGATGCGTGCATGCCTCTACATCAGAAATGGTGCAGAATTCCTTGCAACCCATCTGGATATCAATTGTCCGACTCAGAATGGTTTTATTCCGGATTGCGGTTCCATGTGCGCAGCGATTGCTCTTTCCACAGGAAAGCAGCCGAAGTATACAGGAAAACCGTTTAAAGAGACGGTTGATTATGTTCTTGAAAAGACAGGTGCTGAGCTGGAGAAAGTAACCTTTGTCGGAGACCGTCTGTACACAGATGTAAAGACAGGCGTGAACAATGGTGCTCACGGCATTCTGGTGCTGAGCGGTGAAGCAAAGATCGAAGATGTTGCAGCCTCTGACGTTGCGCCGGATGCGATTTTCGACGGCCTCAAAGATATGGCAGAAATGCTGGAAACATTATAATTGATCGTGAAGATAAGATCAATTCCGGACAGATTGTGAATATACGAAGGAGAAATGAAGCAATATGACGTATAAGAAACGATTTTTTGCATATTTTGCCGTAATGGTTCTGTTTAATATGGCTGCAAGTTTTGCACATCCGGTAACTCCGACTATCATTCAGGATCAGAACATGCATGATTACATGTTTGGTGTGGCGCTTGGTGTCATGCTGATCACCAACTTCCTGATGTCGCCGTTCTGGGGAAAGATCAATGTGTATATTTCCTCCAGAAGCACATTTTTGATCGGCTGCCTCGGTTATGCGGTGGCGCAGCTCTGGTTTGCATATTCCACCACAGAGCTGATGGTTATTTTAGCCCGTATGTTTGCGGGATTGTTTACCGGCGGTATTTATGTAAGTTTCCTGACTTACATTGTAAATGTTGCGAATCCGGAAGATCAGGCGAAATACCTGACTTACAACGCAACGATCCAGAGTGTGGGCAGTGCCTTTGGCTATATGATCGGCGGTTTCCTTGGAGAATATTCTGTAAGAGGAACATTCCTGATCCAGGTGGCATGCATTCTGATCTCCGGTATCGCATTTTACTTTATCTGCGTTCCGGATGCGGTTCCGGGTTTAAAAATCAACGGAAAGCAGCTGGCGAAGGAGGTCAATCCGTTCCAGGCATTTATGGACTGCAGACTGTTTATGAGCGTAGCGTTTGCGATGCTGTTTGCATTAAATATCCTGATCAACTTTGCCAATACCGGTTTCGACCAGGCATTTAACTATTATCTGAAGGATCAGCTGGGACTGACATCTTCTTATAACGGAATCATCAAAGCGGCAGTTGGCTTTGTATCCTTTGTCTCCAACATGACGATCTGTGTATGGATCATCAATAAGACTGATACAAAGAAGTCTATGACGGTGCTGGTTGCGATCTGTGCAGCTGCGGCTCTTGGTATTACGGTATTTGAGAATATGGCGATCTTTATGGTGCTTGGTGTCCTCGTTTACGCAGGTTACTCTGTCAGCCTTCCGGTTATTCAGAACATGGTTGCAGCTCAGGCAGACCCGGCCCAGAAGAATCTGGTTATGGGATTCTACAATGCGACAAAGTCTCTTGGCAGTATCGCGGGTTCCTTCATCGCAGGCGGTATCTATGCGGTAAATGCAAAGCTTCCGTTCGGTATCACGTTTGTGATCTATGCAGTGGGCGTTGTGGCAGCATTTGGGTACATGGTATGCAGTAAAAAAGCCAATAGAGATTAATTGTGATGTGAAATAATGAGGCAAATACTATGAGAGAAAAGAAATTAGATTTTGGCTGGATGATTGTAGCATACGGTGTGCTTTGTATGCTGATGGTTCATTATGGAACAATCGGCAGTCAGGCAATTTTCCTTTTGCCGATCACACAGGATCTTGGTGTCAGTACAACAGCTCTTACACTGGCATCTACATACAGTACCGTGATCAATTTTATTATGACTCCGTTAGCCGGTACACTGATGGATAAAAAGAGCATCCGGAAGCTGACGTTTGTGGGAGTTCTGGGAGTCAGTCTGACGATGGTGGCACAGAGCTATATTACTTCTGTGTATGCTTATTATGTGATCTATATGATCCGTACCGTGTTCAGTCCGTTTGCGCTGATGATGCCGTTTGCAACGCTGGCAGCACGCTGGTTTCCAAAAGAAAAGCGTTCTTTTGCCACAAGCATTATCTTTGTCGGCATCAGCCTCGGCGGTGTGCTGCTTTCCAATCCGTTAGCAATGCTAATCGAGCAGATTGGATGGCGTCTCACATACCGTTACTATGGACTTGCCGCGTTGCTCCTTTTATCTCCGATGGCTCTCCTTTGTATTAGAGATTATCCGGCAGATTATAAGGAACGGATTTTAAAGGAGACACCAAAAGGGGAGGACGGCACGGAAGAAAAGGCGGATTTCCTGTCACTGCTTAAGGACAAGCGGTTCCTTCTGGTTTGCGGCGGTATGGCATGTATTTCCTATATCGGAGGTTCCCTGTACCATATTTCTTCTTATGTGCAGTCTCTGGGCTACAGCGCCCAGTTTGGTGCGACCATCATTTCCATTTATAACTTTGTCTGCATTTTCTCAAAAATGATCATGGGAAAATTGTTTGACAAGAAAGGTATGAAGGCAGGAATCTGGTTTGGTGCGCTGGGTATTATCGGTTCCTATTTCCTGATGACAATTTCCATGTGGAAATCCAGTACTGTGCTTCTGCTCATTATTGCAGTGTTTTACGGTATCGGAAATACCTGCCAGAGCATCACGCTGTCATCGATGGTATCCGGTATTTTCGGAGTAAAGAACTACGGCAGTATTTATTCCAAGATTTCAACGGTTACGATGGTGGTAGGTGCAGTCAGCACACCGCTTCTGTCTTCGATGTATGAGGCTGCAGGAAATTATCTGGTGGCATGGATCAGTTGTACGGTTCTTTCCATCGTATCAACGATCTGCCTGTTGTATGCGGGAAAAGTTGGAAGAAAATAAGAGGTCATATTCTTGACAGAAATTCCGATAACTGATATAGTAAGTTTCGGATTAAGGGGAAGATTCGGGAGAGAACCTGGATCTTCTCTTTTTTGTTTCAAACTAAGAAAGGAATATAAATGGAAACAGTAAGATTTGAAAATTTGAATTTAGATCCGCGTATTTTACGCGCAGTAACCGATATGGGATTCGAGGCGGCTTCTCCGATCCAGGCCCAGGCGATTCCGGTGCAGATGGAAGGAAAAGATATGATTGGCCAGGCGCAGACCGGTACAGGTAAAACAGCAGCCTTTGGTATCCCGATGCTGCAGAAGATCGATCCGGACAACCGCAAGACACAGGCGATCATTCT
>JAFOCX010000231.1 GCA_017380975.1 Lachnospiraceae bacterium | reverse complement strand
GTTGTAAAGAATAATAAAAGCTATATCTGATAGAAAATCCCGTACATATCACAAATAATAGGTTGAACGACTGCGCTTCACGAGTTTTGCGCTTTTACAGAGGTCGCAGCGCACTTATTGCGACCGGCGTAAGGACGAATAAAACGATGTGAAGCAAAGGTAGTCAACCGTAATTTGAGATAGTACGGGATTTTCTACAGATATCTCTTTATTATTTTTACTAATCTAAACATCCATTTCTTCTATAAATATATGTACACTCCTACACATACGACTGCTCTACATGTACAACCGCAAAGCAATTCTTCCAATGCTTTCGCACCAGCTTCTCCAGTCCTTCTTTTACCTCGTCATTGCTCATGTCAAATCCATACGGAACGACTGCATCAAAAATCAGGTTTGTATGGGTCGGTCCCTGAACCATGCGGAAGTCATGAATGGAAACGCCCGGCAGTTCGGAATTTATATGTGTCAGAAGTTCATGCTTCATCTCTGTGATGATCGCATTGTCTGTCTCTAACGGATCCATATGGATCACTGCTTCGCAGCCAAGTTTTTCTCCAAGTTCTTTCTCGATGTGGTCGATCAGATCATGAAGAGCAATGATATCTCCATTGGCCGGAACTTCTCCATGGAGAGAAACCATACATCTGCATGGGCCGTAATCGTGCACCACAAGATCATGAATTCCGATGATCTCTTCGTGTGACATGACAATATCACGGATATTGTTCACGAATTCCTTGGATGGCGGTCCTCCGAGAAGCGGGTCGATGGTGTCTTTGGCAGCCTTATATCCTGCATAGAGAACCATGACTGCAACGACCAGGCCACACCAGCCATCGATCATCACCCCTGTGAAATGAGCTGCCAACATCGAAACCAGCACAGCAGAAGTTGCCACAGAATCACTGAGGCTGTCTGTCGCTGTCGCTTTCATGGCCTCGGAGTCAATTTTATTTCCGATGGATCGATTATATAAGCTCATATATAATTTCACACATACAGAAACAAGAAGGATCGCTACAGTGAGCATTCCCGTTTCTACCGGTTCCGGATTCAGGATCTTTCCGATTGCAGATTTAAACAATTCAAATCCCATCAAAACGATCAGCATCGCTACACCCAGTCCGGACAAATATTCAATTCGTCCGTGTCCGAACGGATGGTCCTTATCCGGTTTCATTCCGGAGAATTTGAATCCTACCAAAGTAATAACAGAAGAACCTGCATCGGACAGATTGTTGAATGCGTCTGCTGTGATCGCAATGGAGCCGCTCAGTACACCTGCCAGATACTTTCCGGCAAATAAGAGAACATTCAATGCAATGCCCACAATACTGCACAGCATTCCATAGGCTCTGCGCACTTCCGGTTTTTCGATCTGCTCTTTGTTTTTGATGAACATTCCTGCTAATAAACGAATCATATTTTAATTACTTTCCTCTAACCTGAGTTTCCCTTTTCTAACTATTATAATATTACAACAGCGAGGGAATTCCTCCCCTCGCTGTTATGATAAAATCTTTTTTAGATTTCGTCGTTCATATCGTCTTCGTTTAAGATGATTTCTTCTGCTTCCTCGATCGGAGCATCTTCCATCATGATATCCTCTTCGATTTCCTCAACTTCTTCAACGATCTCGTCTGTGCCAAGTTTGATGTTGCGGTAACGCTTCATACCTGTACCTGCCGGGATCAGTTTACCGATGAGAACGTTCTCTTTCAGACCGATGAGCTTATCAACTTTACCGTTGATCGCTGCCTCAGTAAGAACTTTTGTTGTCTCCTGGAAGGACGCTGCGGATAAGAAAGAGTCTGTAGCAAGGGATGCTTTTGTGATACCGAGCATTACCTGCTTGCCTTCTGCCGGCTGCTTGCCTTCTGCGATAAGAGCCTCGTTCATCTCGTTGAAATCGAGTACGTCCATGGATGTTCCCGGAAGTACCTCGGAATCTCCGCTCTCTTCAACACGGATCTTCTTTAACATCTGATGTACGATCATCTCGATGTGCTTATCGTTGATCTCTACACCCTGGAGACGGTATACACGCTGTACCTCGCGGAGCATGTAATCCTGTACTGCACGAACACCCTTAACTTTAAGGAGGTCATGCGGGTTGATAGAACCTTCTGTAAGAACATCACCGGCCTCAAGAACCTGACCGTCAAGAGCCTTGATTCTGGAACCGTACGGGATCAGGTAAGTCTTGGAGTTACCTGTCTCCGGATCTGTAACGATGATTTCACGTTTTTTCTTTGTATCTTTGATTGTTACAACGCCGCCAAACTCAGCGATGATTGCAAGACCCTTCGGACGTCTCGCCTCGAAAAGCTCCTCAACTCGCGGAAGACCCTGTGTGATATCGCCGCCGGCAACACCACCGGTATGGAATGTACGCATTGTAAGCTGTGTACCCGGCTCACCGATGGACTGAGCAGCGATGATACCAACTGCCTCACCAACCTGTACCGGCTGACCTGTTGCCATGTTCGCACCGTAACACTTCGCACATACACCGATGTGGCTCTTACATGTTAATACGTTACGGATCTTAACGGAATTTCTGCCGAGTTTGTTAAGAACTTTGATAACTGCAGCAGCACGTTTCGGAGTACACATATGGTTTGCTTTAACAACCACTTCACCTGTATCCGGATCAACGATTGTCTCAGCGATATATCTGCCTGTAAGACGCTCTTCAAGGCTCTCGATCATTTCCTTACCATCGGAGAATCCTGTGATCTCCATGAACGGGATCTCTTTGCCTTCGCAGCAGTCTGTCTCACGGATGATAAGATCCTGGGAAACGTCAACAAGACGTCTTGTCAGGTAACCGGAGTCGGCTGTACGAAGAGCTGTATCGGACAGACCCTTACGAGCACCGTGAGCGGAAATGAAGTACTCAAGTACGTCAAGACCTTCACGGAAGTTAGACTTGATCGGAAGTTCGATTGTGTGACCGGTTGTATCAGCCATAAGACCACGCATACCAGCCAGCTGTTTGATCTGCTTATCGGAACCACGGGCACCGGAGTCAGCCATCATGAAGATGTTGTTGTACTTATCCAGGCCTGTTAACAGGTCGTGTGTAAGCTGATCGTCAGTTCTCTTCCAAACGTCGATAACTTCTTTATAACGCTCTTCCTCTGTGATAAGACCACGGCGGAAGTTTTTAGCGATCTTGTCTACTGTGGACTCTGCATCAGCAAGTAACTGCTTCTTGGAAGCCGGAACTGTCATATCGGAGACAGATACAGTCATAGCCGCTCTTGTGGAGAACTTATAACCGATCGCCTTGATATCATCCAGTGTGATCGCTGTCTGCATAGCACCATGTGTGTTGATAACCTTCTCAAGGATCTGTTTTAACTGTTTCTTCTTAACAAGGAAATCAACTTCCATCTTGAGTTCGTTGCCCGGAATTGTTCTGTCAACGAAGCCAAGGTCCTGCGGGATGATCTCGTTGAAGAGGATACGTCCTACAGTTGTCTCGATAACACCAGTCATCTCAGTGCCATCTGCCATTGTTCTGGAAACTCTTACTTTGATCTTGGAGTGAAGTGTAACTGCTCCGTTCTCGTATGCAAGAATTGCCTCGTTTTTGCTCTTGAAGTACTTGCCTTCGCCGTAAGCACCCGGTCTGTCCTGTGTCAGATAGTAGATACCAAGAACCATATCCTGAGACGGAACGGCTACCGGACCACCATCAGACGGTTTTAACAGGTTGTTCGGGGAGAGGAGAAGGAATCTGCACTCTGCCTGCGCCTCCATTGTAAGCGGAAGGTGTACAGCCATCTGGTCACCGTCGAAGTCCGCGTTGAACGCTGTACATACGAGCGGATGAAGTTTGATCGCTTTACCTTCTACAAGGATCGGCTCGAACGCCTGAATACCAAGTCTGTGAAGAGTAGGAGCACGGTTTAACATAACCGGATGCTCTTTGATTACATCTTCCAGAACGTCCCAAACCTGAGTCTCGAGACGCTCAACCATCTTCTTCGCGTTCTTGATGTTGTGTGCTGTACC
>JAFOCX010000230.1 GCA_017380975.1 Lachnospiraceae bacterium | reverse complement strand
TAGATTTTCATGATCGTGAATTCAAATATTGGAGGAAATAACATGGATGTAAAGACATTAAAGACGCGTGTCTGCCAGGCGGTTGAGGAGCACAAAGAAGAGATCATGGCTCTCGGCGACAGCATTTTTCAGGAGCCGGAGCTTGGATATAAAGAGTACAAGACTGCTGCGAAAGTTAAACAGTTTATTGAGGAAAAGATCGGTATGCCGTATGAGGACGGCATCGCACTGACAGGTATTATCGGTAAAATGTCCGGTCGTGACCACAAAGCAAATCTGGCTATTATGGGCGAACTGGATGCAGTTGTTTGTCCGGAGCATCCGTATGCAGATCCGGATACAGGCGCTGCACATTCCTGTGGTCATTTTGCACAGGTCGCAGCTACCTTTGGCGCTGCTCTCGCATTAAAAGCTTCCGGCGTTATGGAAGAGTTAGACGGCGATATCGAATTCTGGGGCGTCCCGGCTGAGGAATGTGTTGAGATTGAGTGGAGAAATGAACTTCGTTCCAAGGGAACCATTTCCTTCCTCGGCGGCAAACAGGAAATGATCAAACTCGGCTATCTGGACAACGTTGATCTTTCTTTAATGATCCACAGCCAGCCGGGTTCCACCTGCAAGACCACAGGCACTTCTGTAGGCTTTGTAAGTAAATTTGTAAAATACACAGGCAAAGAAGCACACGCAGGCGGTGCTCCGCACAACGGAATCAATGCACTCAATGCAGCACAGATCGGTCTTATGGCGATCCACGCAAACCGTGAGACATTCCGTGACGAGGATACCATTCGTGTTCATCCGATCATCACAAAAGGCGGCGACCTTGTAAATATCGTTCCGGCAGATGTTCGCATCGAAGCTTATGTTCGCGGTAAAACCATGGCCAGTGTTCTCGATGCTTCCAAGAAAGTAAACCGCTCCTTCGAAGCAGGCGCTATGGCAGTCGGTGCAGAGGTTGAGATCGTGGAGATTCCGGGTTACATGCCGAGAATTAACAATAAAGCCATGAACGAGCTGTTCGCTGCCAACTGTGCAGAACTGATCGGCGCAGAAAACTGTACCTACACAGAGCATTCCACAGGATCCTCCGATTATGGCGATGTCGAGCACTTAATCCCGGGTATCCATCCTTACGTTGGCGGTGCAACCGGTGTTGAGCACGGTTCCAGCTATGCGATCCAGGATCGTGAAATGCTGTACCTGGTTGCTGCGAAAGCAATGGCGATGACAGCCATCGATCTTCTTGCTAACGGTGCCGAAAAGGCTCTCGAGATCAAACAGAACTTCACTCCGGTCTATGCAAACAAGGAAGAATATCTTGCTGCATGGGAAGAATTAATGAAATAATCCATACATAACAAAAAGACTTGCATGTCAGATGAGCAATCATACTCTCCGACTTGCAAGTCTTTTTTATTATTTCGCTTTGCGCGGGCTGAACTTATTGTAAACAACGGCTAATACGGTAGCAAGTACAAAGGAAATGAGACCAAAGGTGAACGGAAGCTTCGGATTCACTGTGTAGAGTAAACCTGCAAACAGCGCACCGATGATACCGCCCAGAGATTTCATCGCATTGTAGAAGCCCATGATCAGGCTGTTCTGATCTTCACGACCGCCGCTGGCAACCAGATCCTGAAGAAGCGGAAGGCTGATAGAGTTAAACGCGAAGAAAATAACGAATACGATGATAAACGGAACGATTTCCTCAAACCAGATAACACCGAACATCGCTGCGGAACAGATCGCAAGTACGCCGATGACAGACTTGCGGATATCAGTCTTTCTGATCAGCCAGATACAAATGGTCATATTGGCAACCATGGTGATCACGCCCATGATACCCTTCAGGATGCCGTTGTATCCGGAAGTGAAACCAAACTGGTCACGAATGTAATAGTTGAATGTCTGATCGAAGCAAGTAAAACCAAGGTTCTGTAACAGGCAGGCAATAAATAATACAGTAAATAATGGTGTTAAGAATGCCTTTGCAAGCACAAAGCTCTTTAACGGGTTGAACTCTGCGATCACATTGTTTCTGCCTTTCAGCTCACTTACGGAGAATCTTGCATCATCCTTACAGCCAAAACGGAAGATCAGCGCTGCAATAAACAGCATAATAACCTGAACGATGATCGCCAGGTGTGTAAATACTTCACCGAGCATACCGCCAAGGAAGTAACCAAATGCACTGCATACCATCTGAATGGTTGCTGTGATCGCTAACTGCTGGCCGCGGCTCACACTGTCCGGAGCGGTATTTACCACGTAAGTCATGATACATACGAAGCAGCCGCCGCATACGATACCTGTCAGCGCACGTGCTACAATGAATCCCATCTCTGTAGTCGCAAGACCGAAGAGCGCCTGTCCCAAACCGTAACCGATACATGTGATCAGAAGAACGGTTCTGCTGGAAATGTAGGAACTGATCCAGCCCCAGAACGGGGAAAACAGGAAGTTTGTAACTAACTGAGATGCCAGTGCAACACCGAACATATAACTTCCGAGACCAAGTGTTGTAAAGATGGTCGGAGTTACCGGATGAGCGGTGTTAGCAGCAATGTTTAAAACAACACAGCCCAGATAAAACATCAGCAAATGTATATCCATGCCCTTTTTCTCGTTTGTAACGGATTTCATACTACTATCCCTCTTTTCGATATTTTTTCCATCTAGTATTGTAGCACAAAAGGATGGGGATTGATACTTTCGATTCTTCACTTCTGGCTTTAGATTCTTAAAAAGAAAAGACTTGCGAACGTTTCCATCCACAAGTCTTTCCTTTAAGCGGAGACGAAGGGATTCGAACCCCCGTGCCCTTGCGGGCAAACGCATTTCGAGTGCGCCGCGTTATGACCACTTCGCTACGTCTCCGGATCGGGCGTCCGTCTTCCGAACGCCACTCTATATATTATACATATTTTTTTGATTTTGTGTAGTAGGAATTTGAATTTTTTACCCTTCGCTTCCGACTGCAAAATAGCGGTCGATCGCGTCGGAAATGCCATCTACAATTTTCTTCTGGTAGTCTTCCGTCTGAAGCCAGCGGTCTTCATCCGGATTGGAAAGAAATCCCATCTCTACGACAGAAACCGGGATCTCACACCAGTTGATCGCACTGGAATTGTCCACTTTCTGAACTCCGCGATTCTTGGTTCCGGTATTAGCACAGATGTTATTGATGATCTGCTTGGACAGGCGATAGCTGTCACTGCTCAATTCGGAATTGTACGGATTCTGCTCTGTCATACACATGGCCAGTGCTCCGTAGATACTGGAGTTTTCCATGGAGTTGGCAGATAAACGAATGAAAATCTCTGCGTCGCTGTTGTTGGCGATCTTGGAACGTTCTGCCTGACTCAGGTTCACGTCATGACTTTCGCGGATCATGACCACCTTGTAGCCGCGATGCTTCAGTTCGTCCTGAAGCTGCTTTGCCACCGTCAATGTCAGTTCGAATTCTTTCACACCGGTTGCTGCGCCGACAGCTCCTTCCGGCATCTTCGCCTTCTTGGTCTGGGACGCCGGACCAATCGGTTCCTTCTCTGCATTGGCCTTTGCCTGACAGCCGGCATCGATAGCCACAATGTGGCCATTGAACGGAATCTCTGCAACAGCTTCCGTCTTTTCGATCTCTGCTGC
>JAFOCX010000229.1 GCA_017380975.1 Lachnospiraceae bacterium | reverse complement strand
GGAGATGATCTTACGAAGGTCTGTGGATTTCTGATTGATCCTAGATACGGCGCTTTTCTCTGCATAGTATCGGTCTAATAATTCGCTGATGGAGGTATAGTCCACCTTCGAATAATCTCCTCCGTCCATCATCGTAAGCGGGACTGAGGCAAATTCTACCGGTTTTTCTCCTTTATAAATAATGTTCGGATTGAATTTTCCGTTTCGAATATCATCCATGACCCAGTTGAGTGCATGATAGAGATGAGTCAGTTCAGCATCCGAAAACTCCTTCGCAGAAATATCTCCGTCCAGAGATGCCAGATGACAGATCTCTGCACCGATCACCGGGCTCAAACCTGTCAGATCCATATAGAGTGCCTTGGAAAGAGGATGCGGAGTGGACTTGATCAGCTCCTTGAATTCGTCCTCTGTGATCGTCATCGGATTTTTCTTTTCTCCGGAGTGAGGAATAAACCATGTGCGTCCCGGAAGTACTTCTCGGATGGAGCTGACATGAGCCGGGATATGCTTGATACTATCAAGGATCATATTGTTCTCATCGCAGAAAATGATGTTACTGTGTTTGCCCATCAGTTCGATGATCAGATATTTTCTTCTCAGATCACCCATTTCATCCAAATGCTCTACTTCAATGCGGATAATACGCTCCATATCCGGCTGTGTTACAGAGATAATACGTCCGTTGGCGATATGTTTACGAAGGAGCATACAGAAGTTTGGAGCGGTAAGCGGGCTTGGTTTATTATTTTCTGTAAAATAAACCAGCGGAAGGCTGGCGTTTGCTGAGATCAGCAGACGCAGTGTTTCTTTGTTTCCTTTTATTGTAAAAAGAAGTTCATCTTTTTCCGGCTGCGCGATCTTGGAAATACGGCCGGAAACGATCTTCTGGTTTAGATCATGTACCAGGTTGGCAATTACAATTCCGTCAAAAGCCATGTTATGATCATCCTTTCTAATAATAACTTCATTTCATTTTAGCATAAGATACAAGCAAATTCAATGAATTCTGTTGACTTGATTTTCCATTTGCCTTATAATTATACCAACTATGTGAAAGCGAGGCATGTTTCGTATGATTAAAAGCATGACCGGTTTTGGCCGTTTTGAATCCGTAACGGATACCTGCAAGATCTCTGTTGAGATCAAGGCAGTTAATCATCGTTATTTGGACCTTGGCATCAAGATGCCAAAGAAGTTCAACTTCTTTGAGTCTGCGATCAGAGGTCTTTTAAAAGATTATATTCAGAGAGGTAAAGTCGACGTTTTCGTTACTTATGAAGACTATACCGAAGAAAAAGTATCTTTAAAGTACAACAGTTCTTTAGCAGCAGAGTATATGGACAACTTTAAGAAGATGGCGGAGCAGTTCGGCATCGACAACGATGTTAAGGTCTCCATGCTTGCGCGCTGCCCGGAAGTTCTTTCCATGGAACAGGTTCCGGAAGATGAAGATCAGATGTGGGCGTTATTATCTGAGGCATTAAAGCATGCAGCAGAGAACTTCGTAGAGACAAGAGTTCGCGAAGGTGAAAACTTAAAGAACGATCTGATCAGCAAACTTGACAATATGCTGTCCTTAGTTGACTTTATTGAGACACGTTCTCCGAAGGTACTCGAGGAGTACAGAAAGAAACTGGAAGATAAAGTGAAGGACATGCTTCAGAACACAACCATCGACGAATCCAGGATCTTAACAGAAGTTACGATCTTTGCAGATAAGATCTGTGTGGATGAAGAGACAGTACGTTTAAGAAGCCACATTGAAGGTATGAAGAAAGAGCTGCTGAAAGGCGGCAGCGTTGGCCGTAAGCTGGATTTCATCGCTCAGGAGATGAACCGTGAGTCCAACACGATTCTTTCCAAGTCCAACGATATGGAAATTTCTGATCAGGCGATCATCCTGAAAACAGAGATCGAAAAAGTACGCGAACAGATTCAGAATATTGAATAATCGGAGTGATAAAACTATGAAACAGCAGGGAATTCTCGCTGTGGTATCCGGTTTCTCCGGAGCCGGCAAAGGTACACTGATGAAAGCGCTGTTAGAAAAGTACGATAATTACGCACTTTCTATCTCCGCTACCACAAGAAAACCGCGTGAAGGAGAAGTACACGGAAGAGAATATTTCTTTATGAGCGTGGATGAGTTCGAAGCGCTGATCGCCAATGACCAGCTGATCGAGCACGCAAAATATGTAAGCAATTATTACGGAACACCTCGTTCCTATGTGGAAGAGAAGATGGCAGAGGGAAAAGATGTGATCCTGGAGATTGAGATTCAGGGTGCATTAAAGGTTAAGGAAAAATTCCCGGAAACTTTGCTGATCTTCGTCGTTCCGCCGTCTGCTGAGGAGTTAAAGAAACGCCTCATCGGCAGAGGAACCGAGACGATGGAAGTGATCGAACAGCGCATGAATCGTGCGACTGAGGAGGCAGAGGCTATGGATGCCTACGATTACATCCTTGTCAATGATGATTTAAATAAGGCAGTGGAAAGCCTTCACAACCTGATCCAGTCTCAGCATATGCAGGCTAGATGCAATGCAGAGCTGATCAAAACCATGAAAGAAGAGTTAGCAGCCATTGTAGGCTAAACTGATAAACTTTGAAGACTCGAAAGGAGCATAAATTATGTTACATCCATCTTATTCAGATTTAATCGAAGCAGTAAACAAGAACGTAGAGCCGGGCGAGCAGCCGGTTGTACAGAGCCGTTATTCCATCGTTATCGCAGCAGCGAAAAGAGCAAGACAGATCGTAGACGGTTCTGAGCCGTTAGTAGCTGGTGCTGCAAACAAGAAAGCGCTTTCTACAGCTGTACAGGAGCTTTATGAGCAGAAAGTATCCATTATGGGTGAAAATGCAGTTGAAGAGCCGGAAACAGAAACAGTTGAGGCAGCAGAAGAAACTGTTGAGGAATAATGAATCGTTACAGAGGGGCCTGGAGCTTCAATAGCTTGAGCTCCTCTGTTTTCCATATGTATGAATTTTCAATTGAAAGGACGACTTGAATGAAATTACTTTTCATTTCCCTGGGCTGTGATAAAAACCTGGTTGATACAGAAAAAATGCTTGGACTTCTCGGTCATGAAGGCTATTCATTTGTTGACGATGAAACCGTTGCGGATATTATTGTTGTGAATACCTGCTGCTTTATCGGAGATGCAAAGGAAGAAAGTATCAACACCATTCTTGACATGGCCAGAATGAAAGAAGAAGGACAGTGCAAAGCCCTGATCGTAACAGGATGTCTTGCACAGAGATACAAAGAAGAGATTACAACTGAGATTCCGGAAGTAGATGCAGTGCTTGGTACTACATCTTATGAAGAGATCGCAAAAGCTGTAAAGACCGCTCTCGGCGGAGAGAAGATGCATGTGTTTGAAAGCATTGATGCGCCTGTAAGTCCGGCCACAGACCGCCTTGTGACAACCGGCGGCCATTATGCATTCTTAAAGATCGCAGAAGGTTGCGACAAACGATGCACATACTGCATTATTCCGTATCTTCGCGGAAAGTTCAGAAGCGTTCCGATGGAACAGCTGATCCATGAAGCCGAAGAACTGGCAGAAAAAGGTGTAAAGGAACTGATCCTCGTTGCTCAGGAGACAACACTCTATGGTAAGGATCTGTATGGTGAGAAAAAACTTCCTGAGTTATTAAAACGTTTGGCGGCAATCGATGGTATTCAGTGGATCCGTCTTCAGTACTGCTATCCGGAAGAGATCACAGATGAGCTGATCGAGACGATCAAAACAGAAGAAAAGATCTGCAATTACCTGGATATTCCGATCCAGCACGCAAGCGATGCGATCTTAAAACGTATGGGCAGAAGAACAAACAACGCGCAGCTTCGTGAATTGATCGCTAAGTTAAGAAGAGAGATTCCGGATATTGCACTCAGAACGACTCTGATCTCCGGTTTCCCGGGTGAGACAGAGGAGGATCACGAGATCCTTATGGAGTTTGTAGACGAGATGGAATTCGAACGTCTCGGAGTCTTTGCTTATTCTGCAGAAGAAGATACTCCGGCATACAATTTCCCGAACCATGTTCCGGATGAAGTAAAAGAAGATCGTCGTGCGGAGATCATGGAACTTCAGCAGGATATTGCATTTGAAAAGTCCGAAAACATGAAAGGACGCGTTCTTGAGGTTATGATCGAAGGCAAAGTGGCGGATGAGAATGCATATGTGGGCCGTACTTATATGGACAGCCCGAATGTAGACGGTCTGATCTTTGTAAACACCGGATATTCCCTGATGTCCGGAGATTTTGCACGTGTTCGTGTAACAGGTGCACTGGATTATGATTTGATTGGGGAGGTAGAAGATGAATTTACCGAATAAACTCACGGTTCTCCGTGTCATCATGATTCCATTCTTTGTAGTAATGTTAATGTTAGACGGCGGAGCCAATCAGATGTATCGCTATATTGCAGCTGCGATTTTCATCATTGCAAGTTTTACAGACTTCTTAGATGGCAGCATCGCAAGAAAATACGGTCTCGTAACGAACTTTGGTAAGTTTATGGATCCGCTGGCAGATAAACTGCTGGTATGCTCTGCGCTGATCTGCCTGATCGAGCTTGGACAGCTTCCGGCATGGATGGTGCTGATCATCATCAGCCGTGAATTTATTATCAGCGGTTTCCGTCTGGTTGCATCTGATAACGGTGTCGTTATTGCAGCCAGCTATTGGGGAAAATGGAAAACGGTATTTCAGATGATTTCCGTGATTCTCCTGATCGTAAATGTGGAAGCACTTTCCATGATTACAAACATTGCACTTTGGATCGCACTTGCTCTCACAGTGATCTCCTTAGTGGATTATATTGTAAAAAATATTGGTATTCTTACAGAGGGTGATATTTAATGATCAAAACAGATAAGGGTTTTGCCCAGTTATACAAGATTTACGGCAGAAGTGAGACAGAAATTAAGGAAATACTTGTTGATATCCTGAATAAGAACGGAAACATCAGTGTCTATACCAGAACATATGCAAATGAAGTTCATGTACTTGCAGAACTGGTTGAGCAGGATGAAGAAACAGCAAAGAACACATTGAAACCGGTGGCGAAAGAGATTAAAAAGGCGCTCGGTACAATGGTTTACTCGACAAAGGAACATGAAACCATGGAGGAGGCTGTGGTTCGTCTTCTCAATAAATATGAGTTAACGGTTACAACTGCAGAGTCCTGTACCGGTGGTATGATCGCATCGAAGATCGTCAATGTACCGGGTGCTTCCGAGGTGTTCAATGAAGGTTTCATTACGTATTCCAATAAGGCAAAGAGAAAACATCTGGATGTGAGTAAAAACACATTGAAAAAGTATGGAGCTGTCAGCGAGCAGACGGTGAAAGAGATGGCTCTCGGCGGCGTATTTGCGGCGGACAGTGATGCCTGCATCGCAGTTTCCGGCATTGCAGGTCCTGATGGCGGTACAGACGAAAAGCCGGTAGGTCTTGTCTACATTGGCTGCTGCATCAAAGATGACGTTACAGTAAAAGAATGCCATTTCCAGGGTACCAGATACGAAGTTCGTGAGCAGGCAGCAAATGCAGCTCTTGATCTTCTGAGAGTTTCTATCATAAACAATTACCGTTAGGCGGTGTGATATGCGTTGGTATGAGAGATTATATTTAGGAGAAAAGGCGAAAAAGAACCGTTTTCACATTCTTCAGGCAGTGCGAAAAGAGAAATCCTCCGGATACTATATTCTTACGCCGGCCTCCAATCCGAAGAATCTGCTCGATATTTATTCGGCTCATACACTGAACCAGCCATATTATAAAAAGCAGGATCTGTTGATCGTCGGAGTTGCTGCAGATTACGATGATGCTGCGATCCTGGCCGGTACGATCATCGCAGATGTATATAAGAAGACCGGTGGTTATGATGTAAATGGTTTTCTGGAAAAAGAGATCGGGAAATAGCAAAGCAAAAGGAGTGAACCTATGCTCCAGGTATTGTTAATGATATTAAAGATTCTGGGAATTCTGATCTTAGTGATTCTTGGGATTATATTGGCGGTTCTGTTACTGGTGCTTTTTGTTCCGGTTCGATATCGGGGGGATGCTGCTTTTGATGGGAAACCCGGAGGCGGTGTTCTGGTATCGTGGCTGATGCATCTGGTTACTGTTCGTGTCAGTTATGACGGTAAAGCAACGGCACTTGTAAAGGTTCTGTGGTTTCGCATATTTGATAAGATTGTCTGGCCGGCTGAGGAAGAGAGTACGAACACTGCAGACCGTGCAGACGTGCAGGCTGGATCTGCACCAGAAGATGAGATGGATACGATTGCTCCGATTGAACCTGTCTCTGTTCCGAAAACAGTTGATTCAGCAAATACTTCGGTGACTTCTGAGGCAGCTGACTATTCAAGAAAGACAGAGCCTGCATCTAAAAGGACAGCGGTTTCAGAAACCCAAATGCCGGAAGTGAAAGAATCCGAAGTGAAAGAATCGGAGGATAAAGAATCTTTTATTTCAAAAATCAACAATGCGTATCAGCAGATCTGTGGTAAGGTAAATGCAGGACAGGAGAAAGTCGAGCAGGTTCGGACATTTCTGAATGATCAGGAAAATCGTAAGACGATCGGTTTACTTTGGAGGCAGGTAAAAAAACTGCTTCGTCATGTGTTACCCAGAAAGATTTCAGGACGTGTACGATTTGGTTTTGATGATCCGGCTATAACCGGACAGATTTTAACTTATATAAGTCCATTTTATGGACTTTATGCAAAAACACTGAAGCTTGAACCGATATTTGAAGAAAAAGTATTGGATGGTGAGCTTCATGTAAAAGGACACATCCGTGCAGCAACGTTGCTCTGGATCGTGATCCGGGTAGTATTTAATAAGAACTTCCGTGTGCTGTTAAAGAAGGCAATGGCACTGGGCAAGAAGTAAGGAGGAAACGGTATTATGGCAGAAAATCAGTTCCCGTCAACAGTTGACGCGTTATTTAAGGGAATGGATAATTTTATTACAACAAAAACAGTAGTGGGTGAGCCGGTTAAGATTGATGCAAACACAACGATCATTCCGCTTGTAGATGTTTCCTGCGGTATGGCAGCCGGATCCTTCGCACAGAGTGCTAAAACAAACGGTGGCGGAGGTCTCAGTGCAAAGATGAGCCCGAGCGCGATCCTGGTAATCCAGAACGGCATGACCAAGCTTATTAATATTAAGCATCAGGATGCAATGACAAAGATCATAGATATGGTTCCGGATTTCATGAACCGCTTCATGGGGAAAGATGTATCTTCTGATGCTGTTGAAAAAGCAGAAGAGATGGCTGATGCTGCAGAGACAGTGATCGTAACAGAAGAAGTGAAATAGCCAACTTCTATATAAATCAGGAAAATTACAAGAAAAGACCGCATAAGATAGATCATAGGCATTCCGAAATTAGGAGGATGGTATGAAGCGCTTATGCGGTCTTTTGTTGTTTTGTACGGGCTTTGGGATGACCTGGGTATTGATTCTGCCGGACTCTTTTTGGCTTCTTGTCATGGCAGTGTCATTTATGATCATCGGATATATCTTATTTTGCTGTAAATAACAAAAAAAGGGCACCTGTCTATCAACCTGATAGCAGATGCCTTCATTTTTTCGTTATTCTTGTACTGGAGGTATTAAGCTCTCTCTACGAGACCGGATCTTAAGCAAGAAGTACATACATACATCTTCTGAGCTCCGCCATTAACTTTAACCTTTACAGACTTAACGTTAGCTTTCCAGATTTTGTTGGATCTTCTATGGGAATGGCTTACTCCATTACCAAAGTGAGCAGCTTTTTCACAAATAGCGCATTTAGCCATGATTGCACCTCCTTAACACTTCTTTGGACTTCATAAAAATCCACAACACAAGTATGATAGCAGAAAGTGTAGAAATTTGCAAGAGTAAAATGAAAAAAATAAATATTTTTTTTAAAAAACTTTGAATATCAATAGACATGGACAACAAGATATGGTATATTAAAATAGTGAAAATCGCTTTTTATGGGCATTTTGTGCGCCCGGCGTATAAATTAATGAAACGGAGGCAGGAGAATGAAGGGATGTATCAATAACAAGATGGGCCAGATTCAGATTGATACTGATGTAATCGCGCTTTACGCAGGTACAACAGCGGTGGAGTGTTTCGGTATTGTCGGTATGGCTGCAGTCAGCATGAAAGATGGTCTTGTAAAACTCTTAAAACGTGAGAGCCTGACTCATGGCATCAATGTAACTATTAATGACAATGCGATCAGCATTGACTTCCATGTAATCGTATCCTATGGCGTCAGCATTTCAACTGTTGCGGACAATCTGATCGAGAATGTGAAGTATAAAGTAGAAGAATTCACCGGTATGACGGTTGAAAAGATCAATATTTTTGTAGAAGGCGTAAGAGTGATAGATTAAGGAGGAAGTAATCCATGGGAATGAAATCCGCAGACGCCCAGTTACTGAAAGTTGCATTGCTTTCAGGTGCTAAGGAGCTTGAGGCGAAAAAAGAATGGATTAATGAACTGAATGTTTTCCCGGTACCGGACGGAGATACCGGTACTAACATGACAATGACAATTATGGCAGCTGCCAGAGAAGTAGCTGCGATCGAGAATCCGACAATGGAGACAATTGCGAAAGCACTTTCTTCCGGATCTCTTCGTGGTGCGCGCGGTAACTCCGGTGTTATTTTATCCCAGTTATTCCGTGGCTTCACAAAAGAAATCAAAGAAGCAAGCGAGATCAATGTTACAATTCTTGCAAATGCATTCACCAGAGCAACAGAGACAGCGTACAAAGCTGTTATGAAGCCGAAGGAAGGTACGATCCTTACAGTTGCAAGAGGTATGGCAGACAAGGCTGTAGAGCTTGCGATCGAGACAGATGATATCGTAGAGTTCCTTGAAAAAGTGATCGAGCATGGTGACTATGTATTAAGCCAGACTCCGGAGATGCTTCCGGTATTAAAACAGGCCGGTGTTGTTGACTCCGGCGGACAGGGCTTGATGCAGGTTCTGAAAGGTGCATTAGACGGTGTTCTTGGAAAAGGTATTCCGTTTGACGCAGTTGTTGCTCAGACAAGCCAGAAAGCAGCTCCGGTAGGTGCTGCTCGCGATGATATCGATACAGCAGACATTAAGTTTGGATATTGTACAGAGTTTATCATCAATGTAGAGCATGCATATGACGATGATGAAGAACTGAAATTTAAGGCATTCCTTGAGTCTATCGGTGATTCTATCGTAGTTGTATCTGATGAAGATGTAGTTAAAGTTCACGTTCACACCAATAACCCGGGTCTCGCGATCGAGCGTGCATTAACTTACGGATCTCTTTCCAGAATGAAGATCGACAACATGCGTGAAGAGCACAACGAGCGTCTTGAAATGGCTGCTTCCGCAGCTCCGGCTCAGGAAGCTCCGAAGGCGGAGGAGCCGAGAAAAGAATATGGCTTTATCGCAGTTTCCGTTGGTGAAGGTTTAAGCGAGATCTTCAAGGGAATCGGTGCTGATTATATGATCGAAGGCGGTCAGACGATGAACCCGAGCACTGAGGATATGATCAACGCGATCGATAAAGTAAATGCAGATGTGATCTACATTTTCCCGAACAATAAAAATATTATCCTTGCTGCAGAGCAGGCGAAATATTTAGTGGAAGACAAGCAGATCATTGTGGTTCCGTCCAAGACAATCCCGCAGGGTATCGCAGCCATGATCAGCTTCTCTCCGGAAGCAGGTCCGGAAGAAAACCTGG
>JAFOCX010000228.1 GCA_017380975.1 Lachnospiraceae bacterium | reverse complement strand
ATACCGATAACACCTGTCATACCGCCCTTTGTATACGGTAAGAACTCCGGATCGCCGCCCTGCTCAACTGCACGCTGATAGCTCTTCTCAAGTGCTGCTTCCTCCGGAACGCCCATTCTGGACTCTCTCTTACAAACCTGCTCACCAACGAGAACTTCGTCAACGCCCATCTCTGTTAATTTGCGAGCGATGATGGAAGAAGTACGCATCTCGAACCAGCCGGACTCTGCGTATTTGTGGAAATCACGACGGATACCCACTAATTCCTCTGTGATGCTGTCTGCTGTCTGTACAATTTTCTCATACATTGTCATTGTTTTACCCTCCATAAATTACATGTTCGTGACCTACACCCCTGCAGTCACATATTTATTTTTCCCGGCTCCTATTCCCCCGAAACCGGATATATTTACCGCACACCCTCCGATTTGTACGGAAAATCTCAAATTTGTTTACCGCTTGCGCAGCATGCGTCCGCCGTAACCGATCGCAAATACATTGCCATCGCCGTCCTTAAACAGTTTTACGTAACCATCCTTCGCAAATCCACGAACAAGACCTACATTTTCATTTACCATGATAAATGGCTGTACCTTTCCGTCTGCACGAAGACCAACGGTTCCGTTTTCCTCAAAAATCTCTACCACCGAGTTCTGTACCTGACCCTCGTCTGTAGAATAACTTCCGATCGCTGCTTTTACTGTCTTTTCTGTCCATGGATTGTCCTGATACATCTCACGCATATCCACCGGATTTCTTCCATGGTACATGCGCATCGCTGCATCTGCGATCGCGCTGACCGGAACATCCGAAGTGTTACAAAGAACGATCACACCTGCGCCTGCTTCGTAGGACCAGGACATATTCGAAGATACACCCAGCTGACTTCCGCCATGTTCTACGATCGTCAGGTCATCCAGCTTCTTGGTTGCAAGACCCATGCAGTACCAGCTCTCAGGACGGTACTCGATCGATGGTTTGCACATCGTCTGAACACCTTCCCAGGAAAGGAGACGCTCTCCGTTCGGAGCCTTTCCGCGATTCAGGTACATGGTCACAACTTTTTTCATGTCCGCCAATGTGGAACGCATCGCTCCCGCACCGCTGAGTACAAAACCGGAATTATAAAAATCTCTGCATCCGATCAGTTCTCCATTGGAAACCTTATATAATACAGAAGAATTTTCCTCCAGACGCGGTCTCAGATATTCACATCCGCTTCTAACCATACCGAGCGGATCTAAGATGTTCTTTCTCACATAATCAGAAAAGCTCTTCTCTCCGCTGACTCTGCGCACCATCTCGCCCAGAAGACCAAAGCCGTCGTTGCAGTAACTCATGTATGCACCCGGCGCTCCGCTAAGACCAATGCCCAACACCTGTTCATCCAGCTGCTCCGCCACCAGCTTCACGCCAATGTCCGCAAGCTCTGTCACAAATGCCAGATCACCGTCTTTCTCCTCGGAGAAACCGTACTCCGCTGCCGTCTCCTTGATCTGAATACGACCGGTCGGATAGAAACCTGCGCTGTGATTTAAGAAATGGCGCACTCGGACCGTTTTCTGATTCTTATTGGTAAACTCCGGAATATACTTGCTGACCGGATCATCCAGATCCATCAGACCCTTCTCGCAAAGCTGCATGATCGACAATGCTACGAAGGACTTTGTCACCGAT
The DNA here is from genome assembly GCA_017380975.1 of Lachnospiraceae bacterium. Classification (GTDB taxonomy): domain Bacteria; phylum Bacillota; class Clostridia; order Lachnospirales; family Lachnospiraceae; genus Pilosibacter. Next base: position 5,611 of record JAFOCX010000228.1, on the reverse strand, counting down.
GCCATACCGAACATCGTATCCTCGTCGATCGGGATCTGCTGCTCCGCGTCACGGTAACCGAAGAAATTTTCATAGGCAGTATTTCCTTCATCGTCAATGACTGCCACCGCGATTCCGGCCGCGCCGCTCTGCAATTTGATCTGCTTTACAAGCTCTTCGAAGAGGTATTTATTTGTATTGTTGATTCGATTCATGATACTTCCCTCACGTGCTTTATGCTAGTAGTATTTTACCATGAGGGCATGCGAGATACAAGCAATACTGATAATGTTTCCTAAAGTTATATTTTTGACAATTCCTTCATTTGAAGTTTCATTAACAATGCCTCTTGAAGGACTTGAGAAAAATTCAACTCCATCGCCATCGCTGCTTCATTCAGCCATTCCGGGATGGTAAGTGTTTTCTTAATTGCCCTGTTGCTATTCCGTTTTCGATATACCATCGTATCACAGACAACATAATTCACAAATTCCCCCACATTCAGCTGAAATGCGGTTAATTCCGATGGTTTTGGTATTTCACGCTCTTCCTTTTCATATCCATACAGAACCAAGGCCAAAGCATCTCTTGCCATTTCAAGTCCGTCTTCTAATGTATCACCACATGTGAAACATCCTTCCAGATCAGGAAAATTAATGGAATAACTGCCATCCTCTTCCGGTGTAAAAATTGCCGGATATGCATATTTTGCCATGTGAACCTCCTATTACTTTTATTATTCATTTTAAACCTGCAACTTTTAAAATATTATTTAAAGTGCCTACTGGGATCTCAGCTTTATGCCGAGGCACGGTAAACTCTTTTTGTGATAATTCGCTATACCAAATATCATGCCGACTCCCATTTCGTTTAATATAACAACCATTTTTCCGTAGAATTTTCACCAATTCTTGTGTCTTCATCTTACCTCTGTCATCTCTAGATTAACACGTGTTAATACGTGTGTCAATGTGTTGCAAAATATAACAATCACATCACTTTACCCCCATAAGCGCATCCCCCTCTCGGATACATCAAAACTAGATCTCTGGCCGATACGGCCTTGAAATGTTATAGATTGAACCAAAACGGTTCGAGAAACGGCAGAACTTACAGAATCTATAATTGCCGTGAGATGATTATAAGTTATCTCAGTGAAATACACAAGGTAATCTTAACGGTTCCCTCTTGCCCCCTTTTCACTTTTTTAATACAATGATCATATATCACTGAAAGGAGCACCAGTCCATGAAACCAGAATCCAGCGTTATTTTCTTTCCATGTAAAGACATCAATGAAACCAAAGAATATTACACAACTGTTTTAGAACTTCCGATCTACAAAGACCTGGGAAATACCGTCTGGTTTGACTGCGGTTACGGCTATCTGGCATTTGTACAGTATGGTCCGGAACGTGCTATGGCCACCGGACAGTGTATTTCCTTTAATCTGCCCACGATTGCGGATGTGGATGCGATGTATGAAACAATCCAGACTCGCCCTGTGATCGGACTGAAGGGTGCCCCACAGCATCACCCGAAGTTTCCGGTGTATTCATTCTTCTTTTCTGATCCGAATGGGTATGTACTGGAATATCAGAGAACGACGGATTAATGAATAAAATGGTTACAAAAAAGGCTCACTGCGATGTTTGCAGCGAGCCTTTTCCTATTCGTCTTATTCCACTCTCTCCGGCAGTTCTGCTTTTCCGAACGCTTCACCAAACTCAACGATCAGATCTGCAACGCTGTTTAACATCTCTGTGCCCCACTCCGGTTTTGCTTTTGTCGGAGCATCGTTCTTGAATCCGTGTGCCAGCCAGCCGTTGTCTGTGATGTCTTTGATCTCACGCGGAATCTGGATAGAAACGCCTTTGAAGATCACGCTTGTCCATGCGCCGGACGGAATCTCGTCGGAAATGTCGTTGCGGATCGCTTCCGGAAGATCGATGTATTCGTATTTGATGAGGCTCGGATCTACTGCCATCACACCTGCAGTTTCCTCTGCACCGCCGTGGCCGCCTGCCCATTCCGGATTAATCTGGCCTGCCATCAGCCACCAATTGAGATTTGCCATGTAAGCGCCCTTGCGGTACATGTGCATTGCAACCGCCTGGATCGCTGCGCTGTTTCCGCCGTGACCGTTGAGGATCATGAAATGACGGAATCCGTAACGATAAAACTGATCACAGATCGTACGAAGAAGGGAGATCAGGCCCTCTGTTCCAAGGGAGATGGTTCCCGGGAAACCAACCAGATCATCGGTCGCGCCATAGTTGATGGTCGGAGCGATCAGAAGGTCGGACTTCTCATCAAGGAGCTCTGCAATTTTATCCGGGATCATGGTGTCTGTGCCCAGCGGCATGTGTTTTCCATGGTTCTCCAGACTGCCCACCGGGATCACGATCGTATCACTCTTTTTCAGGTATTCTTCTACCTCTAAGTAGTTCATTTTAGCAAGAAACATAAGTACCCTCCTATTATATAAATAGTAAAAAACCGATGTCAAATTTCCCATTCTGACACCGGACATTCTATACGCACACTTCATTGTATAGTTTACCAGATTACAAAATAAAAGTCTAGTAATTTCCCATTTTTCTAGTACAATATACTTACTACAACCAATTAACCGTTACTGTATCGGCAGGGGATGGGCCGACAGTGCCAAACCGTATAGTAAAGGAGAAATCATGAGTAGTGATGCACCAAAAAAGAAACTCCCGGGCAAGACGAGGCGCGCAGAGGAACAGCACCTGAAGGAGACACTGGAGATCATCCGAAAAAATGTAGACCGTTATGCAGAAGAAGTGGCTGCACTTCGAACCGACATTGACGATATGCAGGCGCATTTTCACGACGATAACCCGGAATTGATCAACACGCTGGAAAATACTTACACCATGTACGATTTCCAGAATCGTACCCTGGATCGCAACCGGCGCGCATTGAAAAAGCCGTATTTCGGACGCATTGACTTTTACGATGAGACATTAGACACCAATGAAGCATTTTACATCGGAAAATGTGGTATTTCCAAGGATGCAACACATCCGCTCGTCATTGACTGGCGTGCACCTGTGGCCAATGTTTATTATGAAAACGGGCTAGGGAAATGCAGTTATATCGCTCCGGAAGGTCATGAACTTCCGATTGACCTACAGTTAAAACGAACATATGAGATCGCTGACGGAAAACTTCTGAATATGTTCGATACGGAGGTCATCGCCAACGACGACCTGCTGACCAGTTATTTGTCAAAAAACAAGCAGGCGGTTCTGGGCGAGATCGTTGCTACGATCCAGAAGGAACAGAACGACATCATTCGAAAGAGTCCGTACCATAACTGCCTGGTTCAGGGTGTGGCGGGTTCCGGTAAAACGACCGTTGCCATGCACCGAATTTCTTATATTTTATACAATTACGCCGACCGGTTTAAACCGGAGGATTTTTATATCGTAGGCAGCAACCGGATCCTGTTGAATTATATTACCGGCGTGCTTCCGGATCTGGACGTTTACGGGATCAAACAAATGACCATGGAGCAGTTGTTCGTGCGACTGCTGTATGAAGACTGGGATGAAAAACAGTACCGCATAAAAGGACACGAAACAGGTTCTGCTGCAAAGCGGAATGCCTGTAAAGGAACGCTTTCCTGGTTCCGTGATCTGGAACAATTCTGCGAGAAACTGGAGCAGGAATCGATTTCCTGTGAACCGGTCTTCCTCAATCGTCGTCAGTTTGTAGAAGGTATCGTTGGCGGAAAGGCCGGCGTCCATGATCTGCGCGAAGGCAATGTGACCATTTATGAGTCTGACGAAGAAAAGACAAGTGCAGAACCGCGCGTTCTCCTGTTGTCTTCTGAGGCGATCAAACGCTACATCCGTGAAAATCCGACCGTCTCCATTCAGAGCAAGATCAACATGCTCAATGAACGTTTGAGAACGAAGATCAAAGATGAATTCCTTGGAAAAGAAGTTTCCTATACGGAAGCAGAAATGAAAGCAATCTTGAAATCGTACCACGGCTGGTACGGCGGCCGTTCCTGGAAAGGTTCCATTTACGATCTGTACCATGATTTCCTGCTGGAACAGAATACAAAAGGATTCCACGTCGATATTCCGACAACGGAGTTCGATGTCTATGACCTGGCAGCACTTGCTTACCTTTATAAGCGAGTGAAAGAGACGGAAGTCATCAGCGAAGCCCACCATGTGGTGATCGACGAGGCTCAGGACTTTGGCATGATGGTATACGGCGCATTGAAATTCTGTATCAAGGACTGCACCTACACCATCATGGGTGACGTATCCCAGAACATTCATTTTGACTACGGCCTCAATGATTGGGAAGAATTGAAAGCACTCTATATCAAGGATCCGATGGACAGTTTCGGAATCCTGAAAAAGAGTTATCGTAATACCGTCGAAATTTCAAATTTCGCAACGAAGATTTTACAGCATGGAACCTTTTCCATGTATCCGGTAGAACCCATCATCCGACACGGTGAGGAACCAATCATCCACAAACTTCCTAAGTCTCCGGATGGATATCCACAGAAGCAAACCGGTCTTTGGGAAAAAGTGTCGGATATCTGTCGCAAATGGCAGGAAAAAGAGTTGGCGACGATCGCGATCATTTGCCGCAACGAGACCGCTGCCAAATATACCGCGGATCAGCTCCGTCCATTCCTCGACTTAATGGATGATCCATTGGAAACGGCTGAATTCGGAAACGGTGTCATGGTTCTTCCGGTCGAATATACCAAAGGTCTGGAATTTGACGCAGTTCTGATCCTGAATCCTTCTTGTGAAGATTATCCGGTCGACGATGGTCACGCAAAGCTTCTTTATGTGGCTGCAACCAGAGCACTCCATGAACTTTGTGTATTGCATACAGACAATCTGACAGGACTGCTTGCAGAGCCTGAGAAAAAAGAACAGGCGCAGATTTTCGACGATTCTGCTTCGAAAAAACCGGCGGTTGTAGTTTCCAGAGTCAAACGACCGGACCAGAATGCAGGAACGGACACATTAAAATTACTTTCCTCGAAAAAATTCACACCGGTCGGTACTGGGAAAACGGCTCCGGAACGCAGCTTTGGCGTGACCAGCGGACCAAAAGCCGGTGCACTTGCTGCCCAGCACGATTTTTCCTTCGGCTCCATGCCGTCCAATGATCTGCTCCGACCGATGGGATATGTAAAATCTGACCGAACCATTCGATGGATCAATAAACAGCCGAATGGCATTTACCTGCCAAGCACCTATGGTGTGCTTCGGATCCGTCCGATCGCAACCAATATTCTCCGCGTTTCCTTTGCAAAAGACGAGGACTCCTTGGCAAATATCCCTCCGATTGCCGCTGATTTGGGCGATTTTCAGGAATGGAAATATCGCGATGCGCCAAAACTTCTTGAAATGAAAACCAGAGAGATCTACCTCCAGGTGGATAAAGCTACCGGCTCCATTTCCTACATGACCGGAGACAAGAAACCTCTGTTGGCAGAACGAAATCGTGAATCACGCATTCTGGAAAAGCCAACCTACGGAAATGCACGTGCCAGACTGTATCTGGATTTCGCTAAAACAGAAACGCTCCTTGCCATGGGAAGCGGAATACGCGCAACCCTT
>JAFOCX010000227.1 GCA_017380975.1 Lachnospiraceae bacterium | reverse complement strand
GATGTTGGCGATCTTGGTTATCTGATCCCGGCCGTACAGTTTGGATTTGCAGCCGTGAAGGGAAGAGTCCACAGCTGTGAATTTGAGATCGCAGATGAGGAAAATGCTTACATCAACACAACAGAGATTCTGCTGAAAACCGTATGCGACCTGCTCGTAAAGCCGGAACTTCAGGTGAGAAACGAGGATTACCTCGCAAGAAAAGAGTTTTATATGAAAAACTGGCTGCAGAAAGAACATTAAAAACTGCAGTCTGAAAAATAATAACAATATTTTTAGGAGGAAACATATTATGACAACAATTAAAGTTCCGACACCTCACATTGGTGCTCAGTTAGGCGAAATCGCGGAGACAGTCCTTCTTCCGGGCGATCCGTTACGTGCGAAATACATTGCAGAAACATTTTTAACAGATGCTGTTCAGTTCAACTCTGTTAGAAACATCTTTGGTTACACAGGTTACTATAACGGCAAACGCGTTTCCGTTATGGCTACAGGTATGGGCTGCCCGTCCATGGGTATCTACTCCTACGAGCTGATCCACGGTTACGGTTGTAAGAACCTCATCCGTATCGGTACATGCGGCGCTATGCAGGAGCATGTTAAGATCCGTGACGTAGTTATGGCTATGGGCGTTTCCACAAACTCCAACTACATGGATTGCTTCAAACTTCCGGGTCAGTTCGCTTGCACATGCAGCTTCGACTTATTAAGAAAAGCTGTTGATGCGGCTGATGCTATGGGTATGAGATACCATGTTGGTAACATCTTATGTTCCGATAACTTCTATCATCCGGAGACACCGGCTACAGGTGTTTCATGGGCAGATATGGGCATCCTTGCTTGTGAGATGGAGTCCACAGCTCTTTACAGCAACGCAGCATACGCAGGCGTTAACGCATTCAGCATGTTCACAGTATCTGACTCCCTTGTAACAGGTGAAGTTACAACAGCGGAAGAGAGACAGACATCCTTCACAGATATGATGAAGATCGCTCTTGAGTTAGCATAATAATTTATGATCATAGAGAAGCTGCCGAATTTCGGCGGCTTTTCTTTTTGAGACCAGACATTGTCGAGTGTATGAAAATGTGGTAAAATCGTCTTAGAGTTTTAGGAAATTGATCATATAGAATTCAGCAAAGGAGAGAGAGTTGGCAGGAATCGTTGACAGCCATGCACATGTGTGTGGTGCGTATTTATTCCCGAAATTTGATGAAGTAATCGCAGATGCAAAGGCGGCAGGCGTGGAGAAGATCTTAATTGTCTGCACGGAGACGGAAGAAGCAAAACGCGCGATCGAAGTGGCAAAGGACAATCCGATGTTTGATGTGGCAGTCGCTTTTTACCCGAACGATGTGGCGAAAGCATCCAAAGAGGATTGGGAAGAACTGGAAAAACTGGTTCGTCAGCCGGAAGTAAAACTGATCGGCGAGATCGGTATGGATTATTTCGAGTACGATGTGACTGTTCCGAAAGAGATGCAGAAAGAGGCATTTATCCGTCAGATCCAGTGGGCCAACGAGCTGAATAAACCAATCGCAGTCCACATGAGACTGGCAACAGAAGATACAAGAGCGATCATGAAGGAATATCTGAAGGTTCCGGGCATTATGCACTGCTACAGCGGCGGTTATGAAGTGATGCAGGATTTCCTGGATATGGGTATGTATATTTCCTTTTCCGGAAATATCACTTTTGAGCTGGATGATGTGAGCACGCAGGAAGCAGTCCGCAATGTACCGTTAGACCGTATTCTTGTAGAAACCGATGCTCCGTCCCTGACACCGGCTCCGGTTCAGCATTTACCGAATGAACCGAAATACATTGTTTACGTGATTGACCATATTTGCAAAGTGCGCGGCATGGAACGTCAGGAACTGATCGATGCAGTGAACGCAAACTATCGTCGTCTGATGGATCGTTAGGAGGTTCTTCATGTATAAATTAAAACCGAAGAATAAAAAAGAATTATTAAAGGCTGCTATGGGAAAGATCCCGGCAGATCTGGCAGTAAAAAACTGCCAGTGGGTGAACGTGTTTACAGGTGAAATCTTACCGGCTGTCATTTATGTAAAAGACGGATTTGTAGCACATGTGGAGATCAATGAACTGGATGGTCCGTACCATGCAGAAGACGTGTTTGACGGTGAAGGACGCTATCTGATCCCGGGATTTATTGACGCGCATGTACATATTGAGAGCTCCATGATGATCCCGAGAAACATTGCGAAGGTGATCGTTCCGCATGGTACCACAACGATCCTCCATGACCCGCATGAACTGGCGAATGTGTACGGTATGGATGGCGTGAAGTATATGCACGACAATGCAGAGGGTCTTCCGATGCGTCAGCTTCTGGATATCCCAAGCTGTGTGCCGGCTGTTCCGGGCTGTGAAAATGCAGGAGCAGAGTTCTACGCTCCGGAAATTCGTGAACTGGCAAAGTTAGAGCGTGCCGTAGGCCTCGCAGAAGTCATGGATTTCTTTGGCGTGATGCATGGCGATGACCGTATGATGGATATCATCGAGGCGGCGGAAGAAGCAGGACTCTATTTACAGGGTCACGCACCGGGTGTCAGCGGAAGAAATCTTTCCGCATATCTTTGCGGCGGTCCGTACACTTGTCACGAGACTCGCGGAAGTGAAGAAGCCTTAGAGAAACTTCGCATGGGCATGTATGTCGATGCACGCGAGAGTTCCATTACAAAGAATATTGAAGCAATCTGGGACGGTGTAAAGGGATGCACTTATTTTGATACGCTGACATTCTGTACTGACGACCGTGAGAGTGATGATCTGCTCCATGAGGGTCATATGAATGCGGTAGTGAGAAAAGCGATCTCTTGTGGTATGGATCCGGTGGCTGCGGTTAAGAGTGCGACGATCAATGTTGCGCGTGAAATCGGAGTTCCGCACCTCGGTGCCGTTGCGCCGGGTTATGTGGCAGATATGGTTCTGACAAAGAATCTGACAACACTTTGGGCAGATGTGGTATTCTATGAAGGAAAGATTGTTGCGAAAGACGGAAAACTTGCAGAACCGATTGCGAATCTGGATTTTGAGATCGAGACAAGAAATGCCATGAATCTGGCTCCTGTGACAGAAGAAGACTTTATCATAGTTCCTCCGGTAGAAAACGGAACCGTAACTGTGAATATTATGGAATATCAGACCAAAGACTCCAGCGTAACGGACAGAAAAACCGTAAAACTTCCGGTAGAAAACGGACAGATCGTGCTTGGAGAAGAGATGGCTTATGTAGCAGTGCTGAACCGCTACGGCAAGGGAACCAAAGCTCTTGGTATTGTTAAAAACTTCGGTCTGGAAGTCGGTGCAGTAGCATCAACGGTATCCCATGATTCTCACAATCTGACTATGGTGTATTTTGATCCGAAGGATGCCATGGTGGCAGCAAACGAACTGATTGCCTGCGGCGGCGGTATGACTGCGGTAAAAGATGGAGAAGTGCTCAATACTCTTCGTCTGGAAGTGGGCGGTCTCATGACAAAACTGGATGCAGAAGAACTGACGGTAGAGGCTGCGAAAATGAAAGAGATCGAGAGGGGCATGGGAATCACTGTTCCGGTCAATCCGCTTCTTCGCATTGTATCTCTGGCGCTTCCGGTTGTTCCGTATGTAAAACTCACGGATCTGGGAATGGTTGATACTACAAACCAGACCATGATCCCGCTGTTTGTGGAATAGAAATAGAGAAATAATTGATAAAGAGGGAAAAACTGCACAAAACAGTTTTTTCCTCTTTGTTATATCTGCACAATTTTAGAAAGGTGTTTTTTACGAATCGGAGATTGCTGTTAGTGAGAAAAAATAGTAAATTATAGGAACAAGAATAAAGTGCAAAACATGTCTGTGTAACACGAAATTAAGTGTTGTTTTTTTATTCCTAAATGTATATACTAAGTATATACATTGTAGCAGGAGGAGAGACGATGCAGACACAAGTGAAAAAATGGGGGAACAGTCAGGGTGTAAGATTACCAAAGGAGGTATTGGAAATGGCAGGTTTTTCTTTAAATGATGTATTAAGTGTAAATGTGTCGAATGGTGTGATCATGCTCACTCGTGAGTTTAAGCATAAAACATTGGAGGAAAGGGCTGCAGCATTTGGCGGAGAGTTAAATCTCGATGGAGAGTATGATTGGGGAGAACCGTTGGGAAGAGAGGTTTGGTAATATTGGAGAAACTGCATCAAGGAGATATCATTTTAGTAGAACGTATAAAAGATCCGGTTCTGGTTGTGAGCAAAGATTATTTTAATTTATCTGGAGAGATTATCGGCTGCGTGATTTTTAAAACGTGTACCGCAAGTCCATTGCATTATTATATCGAAGTGGGGGAATTCCGCGGCTATGCGCAGTGTGAGAAGATGGCACTGCTGGATTTGAATGTTAGAGGATTCAAGAAAATCGGAAGTATACAGATGCTGGATCGGATGGAGATATCAGATACGATCCAGGGTATGTTTGATTATATTTAATATGACGGAAATTGTGAAAGCAGCAAACCAAAAGAATGGTCTGCTGCTTTTATGATTTACATCTCCGGTAACTGATCTTTTGTCAGAGACATTCCCTGCACGCATACAACTTTCGCTGCAACCTTGTTCGCATAGGATACAGCGTCACGGAGAGACATGTCATTGGTCAGACACGCGATCACAGTGCCTGCATGGGAGTCGCCTGCACCGATGGTGTCTACGATGTTAGTCGCCGGTACGGACGGAATCATGAACTCCGTACCATCTTTTTCAACACAGAATGCGCCCTGCTCGCCAAGGGTAATGATCACGTGGTTTCCTGTGATGGCATGAAGATGACGTCCTGCCTCTTCGATATCTTTGATACCGCTGAGGGCAGCTGCTTCCAGTTCGTTGATATGGAGGATCGGTTTCAGAGCCATCATACGGTCAAGTTTTGATTTCTCGATATGCATCAAACGCGGACCCGGTGCAAAGAACACCTGAAGGTTTTTGTTCTCTTCCAGATACTCGAGAAGGTTGAGACCTGTCGGCTCCTCGATCTCAAGGCCGCAGATATAGCAAAGGTCATAATCGTTGGAATTGTACGGCTCCATCCACTCTTTCTGGAAGGTATATTCTGCACCGTGGTAGGACATGAAGGTACGCTCACCAGTATCTTCTACGAGGCAGTAGCAGCAGCCGTTATCCTTGTCCGTTACGTGAACCGCGATCGGAACTCCCTGCTGTGTCAGACATTTTTCTACATAGTCACCGTACATACCGGTGCCGACCGGACTGATGTGTGTGTGCGGTGCACCAAGAAGGCGCACTGTGTATGCTACATTATAAGAACAGCCGCCGATCGCCATGGTCTGTGCTGTCGGATGAACATCTTCCTGAGTAACCGGAATATGCGGAAGGTTGATAATAATGTCCACGCATGTGGAACCGATCAAAAGAGCTGGTTTCATAACAATTCGTTCCTTTTCTTTTCGTATAGTTTGCATTATAATTATAGTATGTAAGTTTTGATTTGGCAACGAGGAAAAAGACCGGGGTGGATATAAATGCTCATTAATATAGAATTTTTTGATGAAGAACCGATTGAAAATGTGATCACAAATCTGAATTTCCAGATGGACAAGACGATTTTCTTTGGTTATGAAGAAATCATGAAGCCTCATAAGAAGACGATCGAAGCATTTCTGAAAAAAGAATGCAAGGTTCAGGCAGTGGAGTTCTACTCGGTAGACCGATTCGATCTGATGGAGATCATGAAGGCGATCGCGAATGTGCTGCGAAGAGAGCAGGAGCAGGGAAACAGGGTCTATTTTGACCTGACCGGAGGCGAAAGTCTGATCCTGGTTGCATTCGGAATTTTGTCCCAGGAATTTTCAGCACCGATGTTCATGTTTGATGTAAATACCAATGAACTGATCGAATTCTGCTGCTCGGGAAATTCCATCGGAGGTGTGGCGGAACCAAGCCCTATGAAGTTGAATTTAGATCAGTTTGTTTCCCTTTACCACGGAACGATCAATTATCGTCAGCGGAAAGTGTTCAAAGAGATGAGTCTGGACGGAGCCGCAGATATTGAAAACATGTGGAAACTATCCCGAGAATATGGGGATAAGTGGGTTCATTATTCGTCCATCTTGAGGAAATTTCAGCCGGATTCCAACTTGCTGATGCAGGCCGATCGCCAGGTGTTCTTAGATGAATTCCATAAGAATCGTAAGATCGGCGATATCAAGGAATTTCATAAATTTATGCATGCCTGCAGCCATCTTGGCTTTGTGAAACTGTATGCTGCAGGAAAGAATGGATATAAGTTCCGATACAAAAATGCTGCGATCAAACAGCTCCTTTGGGACAGCGGAAGTATATTGGAGATGTACACATTTTTGCTGGAGAGCAGGAAATCTGACATTGCAGATTGCAGAGTGGGTGTGCACATTGACTGGGACGGCGTGATTGAAGCAGGCGGAACCCGTGATGTGTTAAATGAAATTGATGTGATGTCGATCCAGAACAATCGTCCGACGTTTATTTCCTGCAAGATCGGAAATGTGGACCAGATGGCTCTGTATGAACTGGAAACGGTAGCGAATCGATTTGGCGGAAAGTACGCGAAGAAAGTATTGGCGACAGCCCAGGAACTTTCGACGGCTCATATGAGAAGAGCGGAAGAGATGGGGATTGAAGTGAGGATTATGAAATAACGAGTATGGAAACGGGAGGACACATTATGCGTGAAGATGCAAACCGCAGAATGGCGGAACATGTGATTGAAGGTTTAAAGAAAAGAAACATGGAAGGTTTCTACTGTGGAACAAAAGAGGAAGCAGCTAAGCTGATCATGGAGATGATCGAACCGGGTTCCAAGGTAACCTGGGGAGGATCTGCTAGTGTCGGTGCCCTTGGTCTGAAAGAGGCGATCCAGGCAGGCGATTACGAAGTGATCGACTACCCGATGGAAGAGAAAGAAAAAGCCGGAAGCCCGATCTACGGACAGGTCGTATGCGCCGATTATTTCCTGATGGGAACCAATGCGATCACTGTCAACGGTGAACTGATCAATGTGGACGGTGCAAGTAATCGTGTGGGATGTCTGGTACACGGACCGAAGCACGTGATCGTTATCGCAGGTCTCAACAAATTGGTAAGAACTATAGAGGATGGTTACAACCGCATTCAGACACAGCTCTGCCCGATCATCGCGGATGCAACAAATCGTAAAACTCCGTGTGGCGTGGCAGGTTTCTGTACCGATTGTCATTCTCCGGAGTGTATGTGCTGCAACAT
>JAFOCX010000226.1 GCA_017380975.1 Lachnospiraceae bacterium | reverse complement strand
GCGGCCGTGAGGCAAAAGTCTCCTTACGCAGCACACAGAAAGGAGGGACTGCTTCATGAAACGTGAGCGAACTTCCTATGCATTCCTGTTAGAGATGATCTGGGTATGCGCATTTTTCCTGATCTGCGCCAGCATTTTTGTCATGGCATTTGCCAAAGCAGAACAGCTCAGTCGACAGGCAGATGTGTTAAACCAGGCCGTGCAGGCAACTTCCAACGTAATGGAAGAGGTTCTTGCAGGATTCCCGGATGATCCGGAGCAGTTGGAGATGATCCCGTCCGCATATGCAACAGAAGAATTCTCCATCGAACTCGACCATTCTTTCGAGGATGGTCTGGCATTCTTTACGATCACTGCAGTCAACACCAAAGACAGCACGATCCTCTACTCTTTGCAGGGTGCCAAAGCCCTTGAGGAAGGAGGTACATCATGAAAAACCGAATTACAATCGGCATCTCATCCATTGTACTGATCTTCATGATCCTCTGCCTCGCAGTCTTCAGTCTGCTGAGTCTCAGTGATGCAAAATCTGCACTGACCTTCGCACAGAAACGCGCAGAGACCGTGCAGATATTCTATGAAGCCGACATAGAGGCCCAGAAATTTATCCGCGACTATCGGGCTCTGGATGCGGAACAGAAACAGCCGGAAGCGGCTGTTGTATACGAGCTGCCTATGCGTTCCGGACAGACATTGCATCTGGAACTCTCTTCAGACGGTTCAGACATACTTTCCTACTATGTATACAACAATACGGATTATGTCATCGACTCCGATCTTCCGGTATGGGGCGGGAACTAAATCCCGTTATTTGATAACAGAAAGGATACACCATGAATATTGATTCTTCTATGCAGATTTTACAGCAAGCCGTAGAACGCAATGCTGCTGATATCTTTATGATTCCGGGTATGCCGATCTCCTACAAGATCAACGGAGAGATCCTCCCGGTCAATGACAAAAAAATCTTCCCGGATGTTATGGATCAGCTGATCGCCGAGATTTATACGATCGCAAACAATCGCGACATCAAAAAGACAGAACACGGCGACGATGATTTTTCTTTCTCCGTCCCGCGTCTTGCACGATTCCGTGCCAGCGTCATGAAACAGCGCGGCTCTCTGGCAGCGATCATCCGTGTGGTTCGTTTTGAACTTCCGGACCCGAAACAGCTTGGTATTCCGGACAGCATCCTTGAAATTTCTAACCTGAAAAAAGGTCTTGTCCTCGTAACAGGCGCTGCAGGAAGCGGTAAATCCACAACCCTCTCCTGTATCATCGACAAGATCAACCATGAGCATCATTCTCACATTATTACCCTTGAGGATCCGATCGAGTATCTGCATCGCCACAATCTGTCCGTTGTAACACAGCGTGAAGTCGGCCAGGATACTGACAGCTATGTAACAGGTCTTCGTGCCGCACTCCGTCAGGCACCGGATGTCATCCTCCTCGGAGAAATGCGTGACTATGAGACCATCCGAATCGCACTGACTGCCGCAGAAACCGGACACCTGGTTATCTCCACTCTGCACACCGTGGGCGCAGCCAACTCCATCGACCGAATCGTGGATGTATTCCCGGCCAACGCTCAGCAGCAGATCCGCGTTCAGTTATCCTCCGTTCTTCAGGCAGTCGTTTCCCAGCAACTGCTTCCTACTACAGACGGAAAACTGACCCCGGCCTTCGAGATCATGTTCCTCAACAATGCGATCCGCAATATGATCCGTGAGAACAAGATCCACCAGATCGACAACGTCATTTCCATGAGTATGTCCGAAGGTATGATCAGCATGAACAACAGCCTTCTTGCCCTTCTCCGTGCCGGTAAAATTGATAAAGAGACCTGCATTACCAACAGCCCGGATCCGGAGCAGATGAGAATGCGTCTGGTATAAATATTGAAGATATGGTATAATGTCATCAGATGTTATACCATATTTTTATTTCATTAAAGGAGATTTATCATGGAAGCAAATAAGATGATGCAGATGTTAGAAGATACTGCTTATTATCGTGTAAGCGGTACAGAAGGCGAATTAAAAGCTGCAGAATATCTGAAAGAGAAATGTGAAGAATTAGGTTTTGAGGCACGCATTGAAGCATTCGATGTTGCTATGACAGATATTAAAAAAGCGGTTCTGATCGCAGACGGTCAGGAGATCCCGTGTAAGGGATTCCGCCTTGCAGGCAACGCAGATATCGAAGCTCCGCTTTACTACATGCCGACCGATGATCCGGTATCCCTCATGGGCTGCAAAGACAAGATCGTTCTCTTAGACACAGGTGTTCCGTACTGGAAGTATCAGGATCTCTTAAAGAATGGCGCTGTTGGTTTCATTACATACGACGGTAACGCAAACTTCGAAGACTCCAACATGGACCTCAAAGAGTTACGTCCGCACGTAAGCAACGGTGTAAAGATCCCGGGCGTTAATATCAATGCAAAATCCGCGATCGAACTGGTTCGCAACAATGTTCAGAATGTTCGCATTATCCTCGAGCAGGAAGAGTACACAGGCCAGTCCCACAACGTAGTAATGGATATTCCGGGTGAGACAGACGAAGTGATCGTTCTCACCGCACACTACGACACAGTACCGACTTCCGTTGGTGTATACGATAATATGTCCGGAAGCATTGGTATCTTTGCTGTTGCTGATTACTTTGCGAAGAATCCGCACCGCTACGGTCTCCGCTTCGTATGGTGCGGCTCCGAAGAGCGTGGTCTCTTAGGTTCCAAGGCATACTGTGCTGCACACAAAGAAGAGCTTGAAAAAGTAGTTCTCAACGTTAACCTGGACATGATCGG
>JAFOCX010000225.1 GCA_017380975.1 Lachnospiraceae bacterium | reverse complement strand
CTCTGCAAGGGGAGTTACACCCGGAGTCGGTCGGCCGGAAGCTAACACAACCTTCTTTCCGCGCTTCTGCGCCTCCATAAGCGCTGCTTTTGTACGCGGAGTGATAACCTTATCACGATTTGTAAGGGTTCCGTCCAGATCGAGGACGATAATATTGTACTTTTGCTTCTCCATAAGAATACATTCCTTTGCCTTAGTATTTCCAAAAATAATCGTGCACAAACATTTCACTTTCACCTAGTCTCTATTTTATATGCTAACGTGTGAAAGGTCAACAAAAAAGAAAAGCCCCTTATCAAAAAGAGGCTTTCTCTTATCATCATATTGATTACATTTTTTCACCCGGAACTGCCGGAACTGCACCTTCCGGAACCGGACAGAAGTATCCGCCATAGCGTTTCATCTTTGCATCATACTCATCTTTTGCTGCCTGCAATACGTCCGGTTTTTCGATCAGATCAATGGCTGTCGCTGCAATGACTTTTCCGGCAAGCAGTGTTGCTTTATGAGAAATAGAAGTATGACCACAAGAAACATTTTGCCAGGAATGACCCGGTGTCCATGCCGGCCATGTTGCAGTATTGATCTGAGCAGTCGGAACGAGCCAGCTGCAGTCACCCACGTCTGTGGAACCGTGGCGTGCTTTCTCAGAGTAGAAATACGGGATCAGGAAATTATTGATCGGCACTGTACCGTGCTCAGACGCTTTATCTACGAACTCCCAGATTTCCTGGCTTTCATCCGTTGCAGCGCCCGGAAGTGCTGTCGGCTTCATCTCGACAGATTCGTTGATCGCTTTTGCAAATTCGATCTCCTCGTGTGTATACGTCGGAAGTTCCACCTCGTTGAAATTATCCCAGAGTAAGGACTCCAGCACTTTGTTTGGAACAGTATTCGAGCATCCGTCGATGAATTTTTTCTCCATCTTAGTCTCTGTCATCATCGCTGCTGCCTGAGCGATCGTGTCTACTCTTCTCTGAAGCTCTAACGCGTCTTTCGCCCATACAGAACGTACCATATAGAGAACCTGTGCTCTCGGCTGTACGACGTTCGGAGAATCTCCGCCTGCATCTGTAATGGAATAATGGATTCTCGCGCCATCCGGCATATGCTCACGAAGGAACTGAACACCGATATTCATGATCTCAACTGCATCCAGAGCGGAACGTCCTTTTTCCGGAGCGCCTGCAGCGTGAGATGCTACACCTGTGAACTTATATTCAGTCTGGATACATGTATTGCATGTACCGCTTGTTACCTGGTTTGTATTGCCCGGATGCCATGTAAGCGCAGCATCACACTCTTTGAATACGCCGTCACGAGCCATAAATGCCTTTGTTGCGGATCCTTCTTCACCCGGACATCCGTAGAGGATCACAGTACCGCTGCCTTCCCCTTTCTCTTCCAGATATTTTTTTACTGCAAACGCAGCTGCCATTGCACCTGCACCAAGGAGGTTATGACCACAGCCATGACCGTTTCCGTTCGCAACCAGTTCATTTCTCTCGGCAGAACCGGACACCTGAGAAAGACCTGTTAACGCATCATACTCAGCGAGGATACCGATGACCGGTTTTCCGGAACCATAGGAAGCGCGGAATGCTGTCTCAATATTGCAGAACGGATGCTGAACTTCAAAGCCTTCTTCTCTTAACACTTTGGCATATAATTCACCGGATTTAAACTCTCTTAAAGAAAGCTCTGCAAACTCCCAGATCTTATCGGAAGTGTCGATGATCACGTCAGATTTCTCGTCGATGTAGCTAAGAACCTGTTTCTTTGTCTCTGTCATAATAATTACCTCCAAAACAATCGTTTAAAATACAGAAAGCACCGGAACCTCTCGCAAGTCTCCGGTGCTCATTCATTCTTTTTCAGTATCGATTAGTATAATACCTTACTCAGGAACTCTTTTGTACGCGGGTTCTGCGGATGGTTGAATACCTCATCCGGAGTACCTTTCTCTGCAATGATACCGCCGTCCATGAAGAATACACGGTCGGAAATCTCTTTTGCAAAGCCCATCTCATGGGTAACGATTACAGTTGTCATACCACTCTTTACCAGATCTTTGATAACGAAGAGAACTTCGCCTACCATCTCCGGATCAAGTGCAGATGTCGGCTCGTCGAAGAGCATTACTTCCGGCTCCATGGCAAGCGCACGAACGATCGCAAGACGCTGCTTCTGACCGCCGGATAATTTCTTCGGATACTGGTTGATCTTCTCATACAGACCAACTCGGTTCAGAAGTTCCTTTGCCATCTCATCAGCTTCTGCCTGTGTCTTCTTTTTCAGAAGAACCGGAGCAAGTGTGATATTTTTACCAACCGTTAAGTTATTGAATACATTGAAATGCTGGAATACCATACCCATTTTCTGACGGTGGATATTGATATCAACATTCTTTGCAGTGATGTCTACATCATTAAAATAAATGTGACCGGAGTTCGGTACTTCCAGAAGGTTTAAGCAGCGTAAGAATGTACTCTTACCACCACCGGACGGTCCGATCACGGATACTACTTCACCTTTGGAGATATGCTCGGTAACGCCTTTTAATACATGAAGGCTTCCGAAAGATTTGTGTAAGTCTTCTACGCGGATAATCTGG
>JAFOCX010000224.1 GCA_017380975.1 Lachnospiraceae bacterium | reverse complement strand
TCTATGCAAAAATGGAGGAAATTTCTCATCGTTCTTAAATACGAATTAACAGTAACATCTTTTATCTTCCGTTCATCTTTCAAGTACAATGTGAACGCATCCAACACATCTTCATTGATATTTTTAACTGGCTGTTCTCCATCTGTAAAAGTGCAAAACGAATCCATATGATAGCCGTATGTTTTTAATGTTGCTTCAGAAAGATTCCTTACTCTTGCCTTGCGTTCAAACAGTTCATATGCCTCCCGTATGCTCAGATTCTTGTTTGCTTTCATTGTGATCTTCTGTTTCATATGCATTTCCTCCACGCTAGACTCCTATTATTTTGTCTAAAAAGCTAGCGTGTCAAAATACAGATTTAAGCAATAAAAAAATCGCTGTACCTTCAAAAACCTTGAAAATACAGCGATTATTATACATTAACAATCTAAGACATAGCCCCACGGTTACCCGCCAGCTCCTAAGGCTGGTGCGTCTGCCATTCCGCCACATCCGCATGCGCAAAGCGCGAATTGAATTATATCATCATAGAGATTCTGTTGTCAATAGTAGATTCCTCAAAGATTCTACTAAAAAAACTCATTCTCTCTTCTGACTGCTAACTTTTCTGTGAACCCTTTCGCAAAGGTTACATATGCCTCTGTCTCCATGTTTTTCGCACCAACCGGACAGTTGCGAATGCAACGGAAACATGCGATACAAATCTCCGGATTTACCTTGAAATCCTCACCGATCGCATTGACCGGACAGCCCTCTTTACAAACGCCGCAGCCCACGCATGCCTCGGATGTCAGGGGTTTGTGTGTTCCTCCCGGAATACCGTCTCTGTACGGTCTGTTGCCCGGGATTGTCAGCACGCATTCTGTGCGCGCCAGAACACTCTTTGCAAATTCTGCGCCAGCTTTGAGATCTTCTGCATCCGGTCTTTCCACCTGGATTTCTCCATATGTATGACGACCGATCAGGGCCGCTGCACCTTTCACAACAAAGCCGTGAGCCTTCGCAATGTCTTCCATCTCCGCCAGTGCATCATCGTAATGACGGTTTCCGTATGTGGCAGCCAGAATGCACGGCGTTCCGTTTCCTGTTAAACCTTCTAATCTTGGCGCTGCCACCATCGGGATTCTTCCGGCATAAACCGGCATACCAAAGATCACAAATTCATCTGCGCCAAATTCACGCTCGACTGCACGGTTCTCATAGGCTGTCAGATCCAGCACCTCGTACTGTTCAGAAAGCGCTGCTGCCATTGCCTCCACGCTCTTCTTTGTATTTCCTGTCGGTGAAAAATAAACTGCTGTTACTTTCATGACTCATCCCCCATTTTAGAAGTAAGATCTTCTCTTCAGAGTATTCCAGCTTCCCACAACACGCTTGATGTTGGAGATTGTAACGAATGGATTCGGATCAACACCTTCCACGTAGTCCATCAGCTGACCATACTCCTTCTTTGTCAGTACTGCGCAAAGCTCATTTCTCGGCTCTCCGCTGTAACCGCCCACTGCTGTATAAACCGTGATACCGCGCTGTAATTCCTCGATAACATAGCGTTTGATCTCATCATTATGCTTGGAAATAATACAAACTCGGATCTTTCCTGTAAATCCGTCAATAAAATAATCTAAAAGAATTCCACTGAAGTATGTGGTCATAAAACCGATCACTACCGTCTGGATGTCGTATGCAAAATAGGAGCTGGCAACCGTTACCGCACCTGCGATCACGATCGCTTTACCAAGTTCCATGTGCAGATATTTGTTCATCATCTTCGCGATGATATCCAGACCGCCGGATGCTGCATTGGCATTAAATAAAATTGCCTGACCAAAACAGATTACGGTGATCATTGCAATTGCGTCTAAGGCAAGGTTTCCTGTCAGAGACTGCGGATTCGGGAAAAAGGTCTCGAATACAAAAATAATTGCCGGAAGAAGTAAGGAAATAAAAATAATTTTCACTCCAAACTTACGATCAATAAATACAAATGCAAGAATGATACAAATGACATTTAAAATAAATGTCATAACGGAAAGCGGTACCGGAATAAAGTTGATCAATACGATCGCAAGGCCGGTCACACTGCCACACATAATATGGAACGGGTTCATGAAGAAATAAACGCCGAACGCAATAATGAATGTTCCGCCAAAAATGGTCAAAAAGTATTTTAACTTTTCGTACATAGATACGCTCCACCTTTCCCCTCGTCGGTTTCCCCCGACATACATGGTAATATTATACAAAAATGCTTGTCATATTAGAAATATTTATGTACAATACAGATATAAGTATTGCAAATACCTAGGTGCATTTATTGCTGTACTTTCAAATAGAAAGGATCCTTCACATGAACATCAATCAAATCCAATACGCCCTGACATTGGCGCGATATAAAAACTTTTCAAAAGCTGCTGAGAGTTTATTTCTTTCACAGCCGGCCCTCTCTTTGCAGATCAAAAAGCTGGAACAGGAGATCGGATTTTCTCTGTTTTCCAGAAAAGCCCAAGGTGTAACGAT
>JAFOCX010000223.1 GCA_017380975.1 Lachnospiraceae bacterium | reverse complement strand
TAGTTGCCCATATTGTAAAGAAATATCAAGGCACAGACTACGAGACCGAAGATCTGTTATCTGTCGGAGCCATAGGCTTGATCAAGGCCGTCGATACGTTTAACCCGGATAAAGGATCCAGACTGGGTACTTACGCAGCAAAATGTGTGGAAAACGAGATCCTGATGTTATTCCGCGCCGGTAAAAAATATTCAAAAGAGGTTTCTATTTATGAACCGATCGGAACCGATAAAGATGGTGAAACAGTCAGTCTCATGGATGTTTTGGAACAGGAAGGAAAAGAGGCTCTGGAACAGGTGATTTTAAATCAGGATGTAAGGAATCTTTATGAATCCATAGAAAAGAATTTGAACGATACCGAAAAGACCGTGATCCGGATGCGATACGGTCTTTTTGATTCAAACGAATACACGCAGAGGGAAGTGGCAAAGGTACTTGGGATATCAAGATCGTATGTCAGCCGAATTGAGAAAAAAGCAATGGAAAAATTGAAAGAATCCTTATTATAATGTTCAGAGAGCGATGCCTGATGGAGTCGCTCTCCGGAAAAATTGATATTTTTTAATATAGAACGATTCTCCGTGATTTTTTGTGCTATAATAATACACAGAATGTAATCGATTCACAGTGGAGGTATTTTGATGAGAGAAAGAGAATTTTACCTTCCGTCCAGTGACGGTATGCATCAGCTGAGATGCATGGAGTGGATTCCGGACGGAACGATAAAGGCTGTATTACAGATTACACATGGTATGGTTGAACACATCGAACGTTACCGTGAATTTTGTGTTTGGATGGCGGAGCGAGGCATTGTTGTGATCGGACATGATCATCTGGGCCATGGCAAGACCGTATCCAATCGTGAGGAATTTGGATATTTTGGTTCGAAAGAGGGTATGACTCATGTCGTAAAGGATATTCGACGTGTGACCGTATATAGCAAGAAAAAATATCCGGATCAGAAGCTGATATTGCTTGGACACAGCATGGGTTCCTTTTTGGCGCGCAAGTATTTGTCTGTATACAAAGATGGTCCGGACGGATTTATTCTCATGGGAACCGGAGCACCGCCGGAAGCGCTGGTATCCGCCGGAAGTTTACTGGCAGGATCGATGAGAAAACTGAAAGGCGAAATGTACCGCAGTCCATTGCTGTACAAGCTGTCTCTTGGAAATTATAATGCCAAATTTAAACCGGTGAAGACTCCGTATGACTGGCTGACCAGAGATGAGTCTTTGTCGAAAGACTTTGGCGAGGATGAGTCCTGCCAGTTTATTTTCACAACTGCCGCTTATCAGGATTTCTTCCGTTTGATCTTGAATGTTGCAAAAGAAGAAATGGTAGGACATGCTCGCACAGATGCACCGATCCTGATCATTTCAGGAGATAACGATCCGGTCGGAGATAACGGAAAAGGGGTACGAAAAGTGTACGAACGACTTCACAAGGCAAGTGTTGATCATTTGGAGATGGTGCTTTATGAAGGCGCGCGTCATGAAATTCTGCATGAGATCAATCGGCAGGAGGTCTTTGAAGATCTTTACGAGTGGATTGCAGAAAATTGTTAATAGGAAATGTGATATGTTTGCGAGGGGGATTACTGTTGTCCGGGTACGATCGTTTCTCCCTCGCAAATACATGGAAAACACTTGTAAAATGCTGTGATGTCGGTTATAGTTTTATTATCTTAAACATTCTAAAATTCTTACAATTCTAACCATTCTAAAATTTCTGTATGTAATTCCCGAATGTTTACTGAGATACAACAACTAAATATAAGGAGGATAGTTTCATTGTTTGGAAAGATCAATGGAATGTTTCTGCAAGGATTAGAAGGCATGCATGTACTTGTGGAAGCAGATGTGAGCGACGGTCTGCCCGGCTACTCATTTGTCGGTGTACTGGCATCGGAAGTAAAAGAAGCCCAGGACAGAGTCCGGACGGCGATACGAAATTTGCATGTATCATTGCCGCCGAAAAAGGTAACGATCAACCTTTCTCCGGCGGATATCAGAAAAGAAGGAACCGGATTCGATCTGCCGATCGCTGTGGCTATTTTGAGCGCGTACGGACTTGTAATTCCGGGAATTACGGAAGGTGCAGTATTTATCGGAGAACTGGGTCTGGACGGAAGAGTCAAAGGTGTTCCTGGGATTTTGGCGCTGGCGGACTGGGCAAAAAAATCAGGATATCAAAGATTATTTTTACCAATGGATAACATTCGCGAGGCGGCAGTTATCGAGAAAATCGAACTGATCGGAATTGAAAACTTAAATGATTTATTCGATATGCTGCAAGGGAAGCGGAGGATTGAATGCTGGAAGAGAGACGAGGTGTGCACGGAATTTGAACTAAATCATTACGACGTAGATTTTTCAGAAGTAAATGGACAAAAAGTATTGCGGAGAGCTGCGGAAGTGGCTGCATCGGGAAATCATAATTTACTGATGATCGGACCTCCGGGATCCGGAAAAACCATGATCGCCAAACGCATGCCGACGATTTTACCGCAGCTGAAGCTGGAAGAATGCATCGAAATGTCAAAAATTTATAGTGTGGTTCAGATGCTGGATCCTTCCGAGCCACTGATCCTTCGACGACCGTTTCGAGCGCCCCATTACTCGATCACGGCTCAGGCATTAACCGGCGGAGGCGTGCGTCCAAAACCGGGCGAGATCTCATTGGCGACGGGAGGGATCCTGTTTCTGGACGAGCTTGGTGAATCGCACCGAGAATCCTTACAAAGTCTTCGGACCCCGCTTGAAGAAAAAGTGATCCGTATATCGCGCGTCAATGGCACCTATACATATCCGGCTGATTTTCTGCTGATTGCTGCGACGAATCCCTGTCCATGCGGGCATTTCCCAAGCGCCAAATGTACTTGCAGCCCATGGCAGATCAGACGGTACTTATCCAAAATTTCAAGACCATTGCTTGACC
>JAFOCX010000222.1 GCA_017380975.1 Lachnospiraceae bacterium | reverse complement strand
CAGTGAGTACGGCGAATTAGATATTACAATCAATCTGTCCAAGCCGGAAAAGGATCCGAAAGCGATCGCAGCTGCGAAGAATGCTCCGCAGACCGCATATCCGAAATGCCAGCTTTGCAGAGAAAATGAAGGTTATGCAGGTCGTATGAATCATCCGGCACGTGCAAATCATCGTATTGTACCGATTGAGATCTGCGGTGCTGACTGGTGTCTGCAGTATTCTCCGTATGTTTACTATAATGAGCACTGCATCGTATTTAATGCGGAGCACATTCCGATGAAGATCGATAAATCAGCGTTTGAGAAACTTCTCGATTTCGTGCGCATTTTCCCACATTACTTCGTGGGCTCCAATGCAGATCTTCCAATCGTAGGCGGATCTATCCTGAGCCATGAACATTTCCAGGGCGGTCATTATACATTCGCGATGGAAACAGCACCGATCAAACAGGAGATCTGTTTCGATGGTTACGAAGATATTCAGGCAGGCATCGTAAACTGGCCGATGAGCGTGATCCGTTTGTGCGGCGCTGATCCGGCAAGGATTGCTGACCTTGCAGATAAGATCCTCACAGACTGGCGCGGTTATACAGACGAGAGCGTTGGCGTTATCGCATTCTCTGACGGTCAGCCGCACAATACGATCACTCCGATCGCCCGCAGAAGAGGAGAAGACTATGAGTTAGACCTCGTTCTTCGCTGCAATATCACATCCGAGGAACATCCGCTCGGCGTCTTCCACCCGCATGCGGATAAGCACAATATTAAGAAGGAAAATATCGGTCTGATCGAGGTAATGGGACTTGCAGTTCTTCCGAGCCGCCTCAAACAGGAACTGGCAGATCTGGCTGAAGCTGTTTGTGAAGGCCGTGATATCACGAAAGATGAGACACTGGAGAAACATGCGGTGTGGGTGGATGGTCTGAAGAAACAGTATACATTCACAAAAGAAAATGCATTGGATATCATTCTCAAAGAAACCGGTAAGGTCTTTGCAGCAGTATTAGAAGATGCCGGCGTGTATAAAAACACTCCGGAGGGAATGGATGCATTCCTTCGTTTTGTAGATGAGGTAAATAAGGAGGTTTAGGATGAACGTATTGGTTACAGGCGGCGCCGGATATATTGGCAGCCATACGGTGGTAGAACTGATCAATGCAGGTCACAATGCCATTATCGTAGATGATCTCTCTAATGCAAAGGCAGACGTGGTGGATCGAATTCAGACCATAACTGGAACACGTCCGGTATTCTATGAATTGGATTGTAAAAATATCGATGGTCTGCGCAGCGTGTTTTCTGCTCACAAAATCGATGCGATTATCCATTTTGCGGCATTCAAAGCAGTTGGAGAAAGTGTGAAAAAACCTCTGCAGTATTATAGAAACAACTTAGACAGTACATTTGCACTGTTGGAAGTGATGGAAGAGTTTGGATGTAAGAAGTTTATCTTCTCATCTTCTGCGACCGTATATGGACCGAATAATCCGCATCCATATAAAGAAGAGATGCCGGCAATTCAGTCTTCCAGCCCGTATGGCTGGACAAAGGTTATGATTGAACGAATCCTGACAGATTATGTGACCGCTCACCCGGATTTCTGTGCAGTGTTACTCCGATATTTCAATCCAATCGGCGCTCACGAATCCGGTTTATTAGGGGATGACCCGAATGGTATTCCAAACAATTTAATGCCTTATATTGGCCGTGTTGCAGCCGGTCAGCTGGAAAAATTGACAATCTTTGGCGGAGACTATCCGACTCCGGATGGCACTTGTCAGAGAGACTATCTCCATGTGGTAGATTTAGCGGTAGGACATCTGAAAGCGCTGGAGTTTGCAAAAGACCGAGAAGGCGCAGAAGCAATTAATCTGGGTACAGGAAATGGTATATCCGTTCTTGAACTGGTAAATGCATTCAATAAAGCGAATGATATGGATCTTCCGTATGTGATCGGTCCTCGTCGTGACGGTGATCTTCCGGCTTTCTGGGCAGACGCAGAAAAAGCGAAAAACCTGCTTGGATGGGAAGCAACACATACCGTAGAGGATATGTGCAGAAGTGCATGGCAGTTCGCAAAGAACGCAGGAAAATAAAGGTAACAGAAAGGCTTTGTATTCCCTGACGATTGAAGATCAGGGAGTGCAAAGCCTTTTTCGTTTCATATTGATTATGCCCAAAGATTGTCCGGATAGAGACCGCTTGCAGTTTTTTCTGCGATCGCTGCTACGACTAATGGCTTGTCAGCCATGTAGGTAACACCGTGCCATTTATCGGAACTTCTAAGTACTTTTACACGAGCTTTCTTTTCTTCCAGAAGCTGTGTGATCACGGTCGGAAGGAAGAATTCACCCTTTAATGGATTCTCAGAGATTGTTTTATCTAAGAATTCCGGGAATCGTGCAACAGCCTCATCAATGAAGCTTCTTGTGAGTCCCCAGAGATTTAAAGAAACAACACTGTCTCCGGAAATCGGAGTCCAGCTGCTGCCGCCATCTAAGCTAAATCTTGCATCATCTCCGTCTTTTTCGATGCAGGTGCGCTCTGTAACGCGGATCAGATAATTGTTTTCATCTTCTTCACAAACACCGCGGGCAACAGAACCATTTTCTGTGAGTGTGCTGCGGAGGCTGTAGCCAACCATCGCGAACTCGTAGCAGTCCGGCTGATCCGGATTCTGGCTCAGATAATCATAAATTACCTTAAATCCTTCCGGACCATAGTAATCATCAGCATTTACAACAGCAAACGGACCATCAACCACGTTTCTGGCGGCCATGATCGCATGTGCAGTACCCCACGGTTTTACACGGCCTTCCGGTATCGAATACCCTTCCGGAAGATCAGAAGTTTCCTGGAAAGCATATCTGACATCGATTACTTTGGAAAGACGATTTCCGATCGCCTCTTTGAATGTTTCTTCAATTTCATGTTTGATAACAAATACGACCGTCTCAAAGCCGGCACGTTTCGCATCATAAATGGAATAATCCATGATTACCTGGCCGTGATTGCCGACCGGTTCGATCTGTTTTAAACCGCCAAAACGGCTTCCCATTCCGGCTGCCATAACAACCAATACAGGTTTCTTGCTCATATCTATGTTTCCTTTCATTCGTGATAGCCAATCAATATTTTGTAATAATTAATGACATTATAGTCCATTTTCTTGCATAGTGCAAGAAATGATGGTTGATGTTTTAGGGAATATCGTATATATTTAGATGAGACAAGATGGTCTATTATATTTCGCAGCAGAAAGGCGATTTTTATGAGAATTTTAGTAAGCGGCGGTGCAGGATATATCGGAAGTCACACCTGTCTTCAGTTATTAGAACAGGGACATGAAGTGGTGGTGTTTGACAATCTTTGCAATTCTTCCGAGGAATCCTTAAATCGAGTAAGAAAGATCACAGGAAAAGAACTTACATTTTATAAAGCAGATATGCTGGACGCTCCGGCAATCCATGCAATTTTCGATAAAGAACAGATTGATGCAGTGATTCACTTTGCAGGTTTAAAAGCAGTTGGTGAATCGGTAGCAAAACCATTGGAATATTATCATAATAACATTACAGGAACTTTAATTCTCTGTGATGCGATGAGAAAACATGGTGTAAAAAAGATCATTTTCAGTTCCTCTGCGACGGTTTATGGTGATCCGGCGTTTATTCCGATCACAGAAGACTGTCCGAAAGGAAAGTGTACAAATCCGTATGGACAGACAAAGAGTATGCTGGAGGAGATGCTGATCGACGTTCAGAAGGCTGATCCGGAATGGACGGTTATCCTTTTAAGATATTTTAATCCGGTTGGCGCCCATGAAAGCGGTCTGATCGGTGAAGATCCGGCCGGTATTCCGAACAATCTGACACCGTATATTACTCAGGTGGCAGTCGGCAAGTTAAAAGAGGTCGGTGTGTTTGGTGATGACTACGATACACCGGATGGTACAGGCGTGCGTGATTATATCCATGTGGTTGACTTGGCAAACGGACATGTGAAAGCGTTAAAGAAGTTTGATGAGACTCCGGCTTGAGTATGTGATGTCGCCCACTGGCAGCCTGCTCATCAAGTGGCAGGCAAGCAAGGACAAGGATGTTGCGGGATATCAGCTCTACTATGCCAACGAT
>JAFOCX010000221.1 GCA_017380975.1 Lachnospiraceae bacterium | reverse complement strand
TCTCATCCATCTCGTCCACCGTAGAACCCAATGCAGACAATGTTTCTGAGAAAAGACAACACGGAAGTCTCCGTCTGTTCGAACAACTTTCTTTCCGCGTCAATTTATGTGTCACTGTCTTTCTGGCTATTCCTTCCGTGAACTGTACGAAGGAAAGTGGATTTCCAAGTCTACTGCAGAGCATTATATGCTGATCTTAGACTTAGGCAATAAAGCAACAAAAGACGGCGATAACAGCGCTTACAATGCAACTCAGGCGCACCACGTTCTCACACAGGAGATTTATGCATTTGTCGATGCAGATAAAGTGAAACCACGTCGCTCTTCTGCTTCCAAACAAACAGCAAAGTCTTCCGACGGAAACACAAGACAGCGCCAGAGCGCAACATCTGCAGCTGCTTCTGCTACTGCTTCAGCAAGAACTTCCAGAACTTCAGGAGGTTCTAAGAAGTCGAAAAAATCCTCCGGTTTAAAACAGGAAGATTTATTAAAACTTCTGATTCCGATCGCACTCATCATTGTTTTGATCTTCCTGATCAAGGTTCTGACTCCGGACAAAGATCCGACCAACGAGACAACACCTGCTGCACAGATCACAGTGGAACAACAGCAGACAGATGCTGTAGAAACAACTCCGGCTGAAACAGAAGCAGTTATGGATGCACCTGTTACATATAAGACTACAACAACTCTCAATGTTCGCAGCGGCCCTTCTACAGACGCTGAAAGAATCGGTAAATTTGATCCGGACAAGACCGTAGAATTTGTCCGTGATCACGATGATTTCTGGGCAGTGATCCTCTACAACGGCCAGGAAGCTTATGTAGCAAAAGAGTATTTAACTCCTGTAACGGAATAATTTTTCAAACAACCGCCAAACTTTATGAAATTGGCGGTTGTTTTTATTTTTATGGATGTTACAATAAAAGATGAAAAATTTATATATGGAGTGTTTTATCATGTCAGGAAACAAAACAAACGTTACCAAAGATAAGCTCTGGATATCTGCATTGGGAATACTTAGCGCAATCTGCCTCGTGTTAGTCTTTTTAATCACTTCCATCGAAGCAGTTGTCTACTGGACTCCCGGATATTTTGAAGCTGAATATACAAAGTATCAGGTACTCAACCATCTGCCTCCTATGACGATGACAGACCTTCTCACTGTAACCGACGAGATGATGGCTTACCTTCGCGGAAACAGAGAAGACCTTCATGTCTTCACAACCATTGGCGGTCAGTACATGGAGTTTTTCAATGCCCGTGAGATCGCTCATATGGAAGATGTGCAAGGACTTTTCATCGGCGGATTGTGGATCAGACGTATCGGTCTTGCAGTTGCTGCTGCTTATGCAGCTATTCTTGCCATCTGGAGCAAACAGGATTCAGAGCGCAAACAGCTTTTAAAAACCGTTGTACCTGGTTCTCTCTGTGTCGGTACCGGATTATTTTTTGCAGCTGCTCTTTTTATTGCAGTCACAGTGGCCAGTGATTTCTCCAAATACTTTATTGTGTTCCATCACATTTTCTTTGATAATGATCTGTGGATCTTAAATCCGGCAACCGATTTATTGATCAACATCGTTCCGGAACCATTCTTTATGGACACAGCATTACGCATTGGAATTACTTTTGGAGTCATGATCATTGTATTCCTTGGAATCTGTTTCTGCTTATGGAGACGCGGAACACGCAGCAAAACAACGAATTAAAATAAGGAACTATATTATATGAAGAAACTCCTCAGTATCCTGCTTTGTGCAGTCATGATTTTCAGTCTCACACCTGCAGGAACCACATATGCAGCCGGATCATGGCCTTCCAATACTTCCATCGAAGCGGACGGCGGAATTTTGATCGATGCTGACTCCGGTACGGTTTTGTACAGCAAAAATATTCACAATACCTACTATCCGGCCAGCATTACAAAAATCCTTACTGCTTACATCATTATCAATCACTGTGATCTGGATGATACCGTTACATTCACACATTCTGCGGTCAATACGTTGGAACCGGGTTCCTCCATTCTTGGCGCCCGTGTCGGAGACAAAATGAGCGTACGAGATTGCCTCTATGCCCTGCTTTTACAGTCTGCCAACGAAGTTGCCAATGCTCTTGCTGAACACTGTTCCGGAAGTGTAGAAGCCTTTGCAGAATTGATGAATGAAGAAGCGAAAAAGCTTGGCTGTGTAGATTCCAATTTTGCAAACCCGAGCGGACTTAACAATCCGAATCATTATACTTCTGCCCATGATATGTCCCTGATCGCAAAGGCTGCATTCTCCGATCCGACATTCTTGGAAATTGATAAGACTTTATACTATGATGTTCCTGCCGGACAATTGCAGCAATATCCGGATGGCTGGCGTTATTACATGCATCATCGTATGATGAAGAAAAATGATTCCCTTTATTATAGTGGAATTATCGGCGGTAAGACAGGCTACACTTCTCTCGCAGGAAATACATTAGTTACATGTGCGGAACGCGATGGTCTGAAACTGATCGCAGTTGTTTTAAACGGACATCAGACGCATTATTCTGATACAAAAACTTTATTGGATTTCGGATTCGAAAATTTTAAATCCGTATTGATCGCTGATGAAGACAGTACTTACCAAAAGATCGAACAGGATTTGGCCATCGGCGGTATTTCATTCGGAGAGACTACAAAGCTCTCAGTTGATGCAACAAGTGCGATCACTCTTCCTAAAAACGGAGAATTTTCCGATGTAACCTCAACGCTCGACTATGCCCTTGATGAGACGGCTCCTGATTCTGCAGTTGCAAGAATTGATTATATGTACGGAGATCGCGTTGTAGGACAGGCTTATCTGGAAGCTTCGATTGTTCCGGGATATACACTGAAAGAAGTTTCTCAATAAACTCTGTCCACAGAAGCTTCATTAAAAACAGAAGAAACCTTCCCTGAAGTTGTATCTCCGACTGAAGCTCCTGAAACAAAAAAAGAAACTTCAACATTTTCTCTGATCGATCTATTGAAAAAAATTCTGATTGTCGGAGCTGCCATCGGAATCGTCGGCGCTTTGATCTTTGGTATCATGATTTAC
>JAFOCX010000220.1 GCA_017380975.1 Lachnospiraceae bacterium | reverse complement strand
TTCGATTCAGGGAGGTGTAACCGATATGTTTAAGATGAACCTTCAGTTATTTGCTCACAAGAAAGGTGTTGGTTCTACTAAGAACGGTAGAGATTCCGAGTCCAAGCGCCTTGGAGCAAAGAGAGCAGACGGACAGTTCGTATTAGCTGGAAACATTCTTTACAGACAGCGTGGTACTAAGATCCATCCGGGTCTTAACGTTGGCCGTGGCGGTGATGACACATTATTCGCAAAGGTTGATGGCGTTGTTAGATTTGAGAGAAAAGGCAGAGACAAAAAACAGGTTTCTGTATATCCGAGAGTAATCAGCGAATAATAACTTAGAGCTCCATACTGTAAGGTATGGGGCTCTTTTAGAGTTTATGTAAATAAACATAATAGTAACTATAGTTAATAACCAGACAGTTTTGGAAAGGACTGAACGAACCCATGTTTACAGACAGCGCAAAAGTTTTTATCAAATCTGGTGACGGCGGAAATGGCCATGTGAGTTTCCGTAGAGAAATTTATGTTCCCAACGGCGGCCCGGACGGCGGTGACGGCGGCAAAGGCGGCGATATTATCTTTGAAGTAGATGACGGTCTGAATACACTTGTAGATTTCCGTCATGTTAGAAAGTATGTGGCTCAGCCTGGCGAAGAAGGCGGAAAGCGCAGATGCCATGGTGCTAACGGCAAGGACCTTGTTATTAAAGTTCCTCAGGGTACTGTAGTTAAGGACATGGAAACCGGTAAAGTCATTACCGACATGTCCGGTGATAACCGCAGAGAAGTCATTTTAAAAGGCGGTAAAGGCGGCCTTGGCAACATGAACTTCGCTACAGCAACCATGCAGGCACCGAAGTATGCACAGCCGGGACAGGCAGGTGCAGAACTTTGGGTACAGTTAGAGCTGAAGGTTCTCGCAGATGTAGGTCTCGTGGGATTCCCGAATGTAGGTAAGTCTACATTATTATCTCGAGTATCCAATGCACGCCCGAAAGTTGCCAACTATCATTTCACAACATTAAATCCACATCTCGGTGTGGTAAATCTCGGAGACGGAAACAGCTTCGTAATGGCTGACATTCCGGGATTGATCGAGGGTGCATCCGAGGGTGCAGGCCTTGGACATGAATTCTTACGCCATATTGAGAGAACGAAAGTTCTTCTTCATGTAGTAGACGGAGCATCCGTAGAGGGACGCGATCCGGTAGAAGATGTCCATATGATCATGGAAGAATTAAAAGCTTACAATCCGAAGCTTTTAGAGCTCCCGCAGGCAATTGCTGCCAATAAGCTGGACGCTCTTTATGACGAGGAACTGAACCCGCTTCAGGCTCTGAAAGACGAGTTTGAAAGCCAGGGCATTCCGGTATTCGGTATTTCCGCAGTCAGCGGCGAAGGTGTAAATGAGCTTTTATATTATTTGTTCAAGGTATTAAGTACCGTAGACAGAACTCCGAAGATTTTTGAGAAGGAATTCGAAGTAGAATACATGACAGACCGCAACCTTCCGTACACAGTTGAAAAGAATGAGGACGGAGAGTATGTGGTTGAAGGTCCGAGAATTGAAAAGATGCTCGGATATACAAACCTCGAGTCTGAAAAAGGCTTTAACTTCTTCCAGAAGTTCTTAAAAGAGAATGGTATTCTGGAAGCATTAGAAGAAGCAGGCATCGAGGAAGGCGATACAGTACGTATGTATGGTCTTGTGTTCGATTACTATAAATAATTGATTTTTTAGAGGAGATAAAGCCCTATGACAAGCAAGCAGAGATCTTACTTAAAAGGCCTTGCAATGACAATGGACGCGATCCTTCAGATTGGTAAATCCAGTCTGACTCCGGAGCTTACACAGGCTGTTGATGAAGCACTGGAAGCAAGAGAGCTGATCAAGATCCACGTATTAAAGAACTGCATGGACGATCCGAAGAGCATTGCAGCTGTTCTTGGCGAGCGTACACGTTCCCAGGTCGTTCAGGTAATTGGTAAAATGATCGTTTTATATCGTCCGGCGAAGGAAGAAAAGAACAGAAAGATCGTTCTTCCGTAATCCTGAGTCATCCCTGAAAGGAGCTGTTTCATGAAACGGATCGGTATCATGGGCGGAACATTTGATCCCGTCCACAACGGACACCTGTTATTAGGAAAACAGGCGTATGAAGAATATGGTCTTGATGAGATATGGTATATGCCATCCCATATCCCTCCGCATAAAAAAGACCGTACGATCACAGCAGGAGAAGCACGTATTGATATGCTTCGTCTGGCACTTGAGGAACTCCCATTCTGTGTTATCTCTGATTTCGAGATGAGACGAGAGGGTAACACATATACTGCCCATACCTTGGCACTTTTAAAAGAAGAGTATCCGGATCATGAATTCTATTTCATTATCGGTGCAGACTCTTTATTCCAGATTGAAGCCTGGTATCACCCGGAACAAGTCATGGCTTTGACCACACTCATGGTTTCCGGACGCGATTATGCAGGCGCGGAACGCTCTTTTGATGAGCAGATCGCATATCTGACTGAAAAGTATGGTGCCAAGATCCTTCCGCTTCATAACGAAGAGGTAGATATTGCATCTGCAGATATTCGCAAACGAATCGCCGAAGGAAAAAGTATTGTAAAAGATGTTCCGGAAGCAGTGGAACAGTACATCCGAGTTCATGGACTCTATAAATAAACGATGATGAATACACAAGTTTTAGAAATCAGAAAATCTTTAAAAAAGAAACTGGATCCGTTTCGTTTTGAACATACCCTTGGTGTAGCCTACACATGTCAGGCTCTTGCAATGCGTTATGAATATGATCTTCAGAAAGCAGAGCTTGCAGGCCTTCTCCATGACTGTGCAAAACGATTTGACAATGAAACCATGCTTTTAAAATGTCAGAAGCGTGAGATTCCTATGACGGACGGCGAACTGAGAGATCCTTCCTTGCTTCATGCAAAGCTGGGTGCCTGGTATGCACGTGAGAAATATGGAATTGATGATCAGGAAATTTTAACAGCGATCGAATGTCATACGACCGGTAAGAAGGATATGAGTCTTCTCGATAAGATCCTCTATGTGGCGGATTATATTGAACCGGGTCGCTATAAGGCTTCTGAACTTCCGGCAATGCGAAAGCTGGCATTTATTGATCTGGATCTGGCCTGTCTTTCTATTATGGAAAGTATTTTAAAATATCTGGAATCAACCAACTGTCCGATCGACACGACAACAATAGAAGCATGTGCAGATATGCGCCGTATTGTTGAAGAGAAACAAGCTGATAAAGCAATATCCGTACGAGAGGACAATGACCCTACATCCCCAACGAAGGAGGTAACTAACGTTGAATCAGTCAAAAGAAATGGTAAAAATCGCCGTAGCCGCTCTCGAAGAGAAAAAAGGCGAAGACATTAAAGTTATCGATATTAACGGTGTTTCTGTTATCGCTGATTATTTTGTAATCGCAAGCGCAACAAACATCAGCCAGCTTCATGCTCTTGTAGACAGTGTAGAAGAGAAGCTCTTCAAAGCAGGTTATGAGTGCAAACAGAAAGAAGGAAACCTGACATCCACATGGATGTTAATGGACTACAACGATGTGATCGTTCATGTATTCTCTCAGGAAGACAGATTATTCTACGATCTTGAGAGAATCTGGAGAGACGGAAAGGTCCTCGAGTCCACAGACGAGCTGTAATCCGGTACACGGCGTTTTAACGCAAGGTACTAGAAATACTAAGACAAAACACGAAACAGGCTGTACTCGCCCGATAAGAGCGGTACAGCCTGTTTTATTTCTAAATATTATTTGATAACCGGTTCTGCAATATGTTCGTAACCTGCCAGTAACAGTGCAAGGATCATATCTCTCTGTGTTCCTACATATGCATGATCCGGCTGGAAGCGTTCATTTACAGTATGTCCGTCGATCTGGATACCTCCACGGCTTACCGTGACAGCCGGGATACCTCTGCTGATCGGGATATTGGAGTCTGTGCTCGCGCCTTTCTGAAGCTTTGGTTCAATTCCGTATGCTTCATATGCAGCCAAAGCAGCCTGAACAACAGGTGCATCGATCGGCTGAGTTCCGCCAGGACGCTCACTTAAAATTTCGATCTGAAGTTCAAGTGTTTCTGTCGGATGATTCCAACGAGCTAATTCTGTTTCAAGTCCTTCTTTTGCAGCAGAGACAACGAACGCTTTCATTCGATCAAGCTCTGTCTGGCTCATCGATCTCAGATCAATCATCATACTGGACTTTGCCGGGATCGCATTCACAGATACGCCGCCTTGTACAACACCGATGTTAAAAATCGATAACGGATCTTTCGGAACCTCAAGAGTAGCGATTTTTGCCATCGCATAGCCTAAAGCATTATTTACGTTAGGAATACCAAAAGCACCTAAAGCATGGCCGCCTCGTCCGGTATATGTAAAACGATATTTACATCCTGCAATGGCATTGGTTACCAATGATTCGATCTGCGGACCGTCAATGGACATAAAGACATCAATATTCGGATTATTTGCAAAAAGATGCTTACTGCCGCGCAGGTCGCCAAGACTTTCTTCCCCCACATTTCCTACAAAGAGAATATCGCCTTTGGCGCGGATGCCTGTTTCACACATGGTCTTCGCGATCGCATATACTTCAACCATACCTCTTGTATCATCGCAAATACCCGGTCCCCAGATAAATCCGTCCTCCTTTTTTACAGGAGTACAGTCAATCTCCGGACCAAATACCGTATCCATGTGCGCTGCAACTACAAGCGTCGGACCGTCTCCGGTACCTTTCCAAAGACCGATCACATTGTTTACCTCATCCATATATACATGATCAAGTCCGATCTGACTCATAAGCTCATAGAAATGTTTTGCTCTGTTTTCCTCCATATTGGAAGGAGAGCGGATCGCACAAAGCTGCATCTGAAGATCAACGATGGCTACATGAGTGTCCTCGAGAATCTGCATTGCCTTTTTGTAGTTTGTGGGGTTTAGGAAGATTACACCGCACCCATTCACTATTACCCCCTCACCCCTCACTATTTCCATTCCGGAGGCTTTTATGGACAACGAAAAAACACCGATGAATACTGATACCAATGCAGAACGCATCGCCGAATTAGAAGAACAAATCGCATCAAAGACCACGATTGCGCCACGCAGAAACAACCGCATTTTCACAATCGTGTTCATCCTTATCTTCATCATCGGACTGTTGATGGCGGCCTACCCGTTCGTCAGCGACCTCATTATCGAAAGCAAACAAGCCGATGCCGTTGAAGAATACCAAGTCGCAATCTCTGCGATGTCGGAGGAGGAGAAAAATGCGGAATTTGAGAAGGCTCAAAAATACAACGCCGACAAAAGCGGTGATTATACAAGCGCACTCGCTTCGGGCGATATAATGTGCATCGTTGAAGTCCCCGTTCTCAATGTCAAACTCCCCGTATACCACGGCACTTCCGCAAAAGTCCTCGACTTTGCACTCGGCCACATCGAAACGACCTCACTCCCCGTCGGCGGTGCAGGCTCGCAT
>JAFOCX010000029.1 GCA_017380975.1 Lachnospiraceae bacterium | reverse complement strand
TTAAGTAATACTCGCAGCCCCACGGGAACCAGGTATCCTCAATCTGAAAGGTGCCGTCCAGCTCTGCCACACGTTTTAACACCTTCATACCCTCTGTCAGAACTTCCGGACCGACTCCGTCTCCCGGGATCACTGCAATCTTATATGTTTTCATCTTGCTTCCTCCTTCATCCATGCTTTCATTTCGTCCAGACAATCAAATGCATCACTGCGTCCGCGTTCATACGCGCGGATCACTTCTTTCACATCATGGCTCATACGCCCGATCTCCAGCGGACGCTTTGGCCGGATCACAAAGCACGTTCCTTCTTTTTCCATGTTTGCAATATCATCCACTGTTTTGTTGTATTCATCCGGGCGTCCTTCGAGACGTTTTACAAACTTCGGATACTTGCGGTAAAAAATACGGGCAAGTCCTCGCTTCTCCGGCTTCTTTCGATAATCCTCCGGTCTTGTCAGAATGACCACATTCTTCTCATATCCCATGTCCATAAACGCGCGTACCGGAATGCTGTCGCTGCATCCGCCGTCCAGCAGTTTCATGCCATCCTTTTCCACAATATGAGAAACATAAGGCATCGATGCGGACGCACGAAGGTAGTCAATGTCTTTTACCATGTCTTTCATGTGGATGTATTCCGGTTCTCCGGTCTCCAGATTTGTGCAGACCAGATAAAACGGTGTTTTTGAGCGAAGGAATGCTTCATTATCATAAGGATCCAGCTGATCCGGGATCGTATGATAGCAAAACTCTGCACCTACGAGATCTCCCGTTGTCAGCAGACTGTAAAAACTCATCATGCGTTTATCTGTGCAATATTTTTTATTATATCGGATCGTTCTTCCAACCTGGCCGGATATGTAAGAACAGCCGCAGATCGCACCTGCGGAAACACCGATCACGCCGTTAAATGTAATTCCCTGTTCCATAAATACATCCAGAATTCCGGCGGTGTACATGCCGCGCATGGCGCCGCCCTCCAGAACCAGACCGATTTTTTTTGTTGGTGCCATATCGATCTCTCCCGTACAATATTTTCTCAATTGCTTTTATTTTAACACCGAGGGCAAGAGACCGTCAACTGCACGGTTTCAGAATCCACAGAAAAAGGAGTCCGCATCTCCTACGAGATACAGACTCCTGAAATCTACTCAACAAGTTTGTTTAATTCATCCACATATGCGGTCTCATCCGCCTTTTTGTGACCTGCCTTGGAAGCATATTGATTTACAGCCACCTGAGACTTCTTGATCGCCTGCATGGTTCCTGCGCCGCCGATACAGCCGCCCGGACACGCCATACCCTCTAACAGGTAACCGTTATATTTTCCTGCTTTTGCAAGGGTCATTAACTTCTTACAGTCGCGAAGGCCCTCCGCTTTCTCCACTTTGATCTCACGATCCGGATAGCGCTCTTTGATCACATTGACAACGGCTGTCGCTACACCGCCGGATACCGCAAAGTTACGTCCGTCTGTAGAGGCATCGTTTACACCATGCGGGTCTTCCGCAATATTTTCAATATCAACATGTTTTGCATCGAAGATTCCATCCATCTCTTCGTATGTCAGAACAAAATCCACCTCACTGCGGACGCTCTTTCTCATCGCCTCCAACTTCTTCGCCGCACACGGGCCAATGAAGACAACTTTTGCATTCGGATGCTGGTGCTTAATGAGTCTTGCTGTCAGCACCATCGGAGTCAGTGCCATGGAAATGCACTTCGCCTGCTCCGGGAATAATTTCTTCGCCATGGAAGCCCACGCCGGACAACAGGATGTCGCCATGAACGGGATCTCTTCCGGCACTTCTTTGATAAAGTCTTCTGCCTCCTGAACCGTACAAAGATCGGCACCGATCGCAACTTCGAATACATCTGCAAATCCAAGCTGTTTCATCGCTGCACGAAGTTTACCAGGAGTTACCTTCGGTCCGAACTGACCGACAAATGCAGGAGCGATCGCTGCATATACGCGCTCTCCGGACTGGATCGCACGGATCACCTGGAAGATCTGAGATTTATCTGCAATGGCACCAAACGGGCAGTTTACAAGACACTGGCCGCAGGATACACATTTATCCGGATCAATATGAGCACGTCCGTTTTCATCAGAACTGATCGCATCTACACCGCAAGCCGCCGCACACGGGCGCTCCTGCTTAATGATCGCATTGTAAGAACAAGCATTGACACACTGACCGCATTTGATACATTTCGACTGATCGATCACAGAACGGCCGGTATTCGGATCAATGGAAACTGCTTTCGTCGGACATACTTCCACACACGGATGTGCAAGACAGCCCTGGCAGCCCTCCGTCACGATCACTCGTTTCTCCGGACATGCATTACATGCAAACTTGATCACATTGATCAGCGGCGGAGTGTAATATGTCTCCGGTTTATCTGCTGCTTCGATATTCTCAGAAAGAGGTGCATGCTCTGCTGCTGTTCTGCACGGGAGTCCCATCGCAAGACGCAGACGCTCTCCTACGATCGCACGCTCTAAAAATACATCATTTCGATAGTTTCCGATCTCACCCGGAATAATTTTATACGGAAGTTCTTCGATGCGCTTATCGATCGGCCACTCGGTATGATACGCCATGCGAGCCACCTCACGGAAAATTCTGTG
>JAFOCX010000219.1 GCA_017380975.1 Lachnospiraceae bacterium | reverse complement strand
GTCTAAGAATTACTTTTCAGTGTGTGGTTTTGAGTGTATAATACTCAATAGTTCGGCTATGCCGATTAAATGATCCTCGATAGCTCAATGGTAGAGCATTCGGCTGTTAACCGAAGGGTTGTAGGTTCGAGTCCTACTCGGGGAGTTGCTTCAACGGCAGGTTCGTAAGAATTGGTTGACAGAGGCAAAGGTTTAGGCCCCATGGTCAAGCGGTTAAGACATCGCCCTTTCACGGCGGTAACACGAGTTCGAACCTCGTTGGGGTCATTAAGCCGATGTGGCTCAATTGGCAGAGCAGCTGATTTGTAATCAGCAGGTTATCGGTTCGAGTCCGATCATCGGCTTTCAAAAATTTTGGACCTTTAGCTCAGTTGGTTAGAGCAACCGGCTCATAACCGGTCGGTCCCGGGTTCAAGTCCCTGAAGGTCCACTTACCCAGTACCAAAAGTTCCAAAAGATAAATTACAATATGGCCCGGTGGCTCAGCTGGTTAGAGCGCCGCCCTGTCACGGCGGAGGTCGAGGGTTCGAACCCCTTCCGGGTCGCTTGCACGTAAGTGCTTCCTTAAAAATTCATATCTGGGGTCTTAGCTCAGCTGGGAGAGCATCTGCCTTACAAGCAGAGGGTCACAGGTTCGAGCCCTGTAGGCCCCACTGATAACTAAAAGTTATCACATGGTTTGCCGGTGTGGCGGAATAGGCAGACGCAAGGGACTTAAAATCCCTCGGGGGAAACCCCGTACCGGTTCAAGTCCGGTCACCGGCATAGAAAAGAGTTCTGAGAAATCAGAGCTCTTTTTCTTTTTACTGGCGTGGGTCTGCAACACCCTGAACTGCGAAAGGATGAAATATGGTACATAGTTTAATTCCAATGTCTGTAGATATTAAGACGAGAATATTTGAAAATCCGGCCAGATTGGTCAATGCGATGGAGCTGACCTGTGCGATCGGTATGGCTTATGCGCAGGCAGGACTTGCGATGCCGGAATTGGAAAGCGGAATTGCAGTAAAGGAGTTTTGGAACGTGACAACTCCGCAGATCAGTGGAAATCCGCGTGTAAAAGAGCGCTTACAGCAAGTGATCATGAATTATATCTTTAAAAAAGATGAGAAGATCGATGATGACTGTGTGATTACTTTGGCGTTAGGATATAAGTTTTAAATTCTAAATAATACTCCCTGTTTATATTGTGAGAAACTGAAAAATATGGTAAAATATTTAGACAGTTTTAACAGTGTAACAGGGGGTTTTTTTATGGGAACACAGTTTAGAGATGATTTGATCGCATTGATCGAGGAAAATCGCAAGACATATACAGATATGAGCGATACAATCTGGGGATACGCAGAGCCGAGATTTCAGGAGTACAAATCTTCTGAGTTACAGCAGGAGTATATGAAGAGCAGAGGATTCTCTGTAAAAGCAGATCTTGCAGGCGAGGAGACTGCGTTTATTGCCGAGTTTGGAAGCGGGAAACCGGTGATCGCATTCCTTGGTGAGTTTGATGCTCTTTCTGCGCTTCAGCAGGAGGCAGATAAGACAGAGCGCAGTCCGATCGAGGGTATGACCAATGGCCATGGCTGCGGACACCACATGCTTGGTACAGGAAGCCTTGCGGCTGCTGATGCATTAAAGACATATATGGAGCAGAACAATCTCTCCGGTACAATCCGTTATTATGGATGCCCGGCAGAGGAAAATGCAGGCGGTAAAGTTTATCTGGTTCGTGACGGATATTTTGATGATTGCGATATTGCTCTTACATGGCATCCGTTTGCGATCAATAAAGTTATGAAGGGTGGATATCACCTTGCAAACTTCCGTGCATTCTTTACATTCCACGGAATTTCTTCTCATGCAGCAGGAGCTCCGGAACTTGGTCGTTCCGCTCTGGATGCAGTTGAGATGATGGATATCGGTGTAAACTTTATGAGAGAGCATATGATCGACGCTGCAAGAGTGCATGGTGCGATCACAAATTCCGGCGGTATTGCTCCGAACGTAATTCCGTCTGAGGCCCAGATTCTTTATGCGATCCGTGCACCGAAAGTAACTCAGGTGAAACATTTATTTGACAGAATGTGCGATATCGCAAAAGGTGCAGCTCTGATCACAGGTACAACGGTGGATGTTAAGCAGGTTGCTGCTTATTCTGATATTATTAACAATGATACTCTCAATGATATGATCCAGGAAAGCCTTGAGAAAGTGATTCCGATCGGTTATACAGAGGAAGAGCTGGAATATGCAAGAAAGTTCCAGGAAGTGACCACAGCCCTTGATAAAGAGGGATTAAAGTCCATGGCTGCTGAACTTGGTAAGAAAGATT
This sequence comes from Lachnospiraceae bacterium, assembly GCA_017380975.1. Classification (GTDB taxonomy): domain Bacteria; phylum Bacillota; class Clostridia; order Lachnospirales; family Lachnospiraceae; genus Pilosibacter. The sequence goes on along the minus strand of JAFOCX010000219.1, from coordinate 5,321 downwards.
TGTTACCGAATCCGTTATGGGATGTGATCATTGATAAGAATACACGTTTTGGCGGCGGCGGATCTTCTGACGTTGGTGATGTAAGCTGGAAGGTTCCGACAGGACATGTTTATACAAACTGCTATGCAGCAGGTACAGCTATGCACTCCTGGCAGGCAACCGCACAGGGTAAATCCACAATTGCACACAAAGGTATGCTTGCAGCTGCGAAAGTTATGGCTTGCGTAGGTGCAGAGCTTCTGATGAATCCGGAGAAGGTAGCTCAGGCTCAGGCTGACTGGAAAGAGGAATTAAACGGTGAAGTATATCCGAATCCGCTTCCGGCAGATGCGAAACCGGAAATCTGGTAAGGATCAAAACGGGCGTGTTTACTGCGCCCGTTTTTCTGTTATATATGGAAGGAATTTATTCAATGACAAGAAAGGGGCTGCAGTATGGCAATGGATTACAGAAACATTATTAGCGAATTGGTAGATGAAAAGAAACAGGTTTACGCAGAGATGAGCGACGCGATCTGGGGATTTGCGGAGCCGAGATTTCAGGAATTTGAATCATCCAAGATTCAGCAGGAATATTTAGCGTCTCGCGGATTTGCGATCAAGGCAGATCTGGCGGGGGAAGAGACGGCGTTTATTGCCGAGTACGGAAGCGGAAAACCGATTCTGGCATTTTTGGGTGAGTTTGATGCATTATCTTCTCTTCAGCAGGAAGCGGATCAGACAGAGCGCATTTTGATCGAAGGAAAGACAAACGGACACGGCTGTCATCATCATCTTCTCGGAACATCCGCAGTTGCTGCTGTGGACGCTCTGAAGGCGTATATGGAGGAGAATCAGCTTCCTGGTACAATCCGTTATTATGGATGCCCGGCAGAGGAAAATGCAGGCGGCAAGGCGTATCTGGTTCGTGACGGCTATTTTAATGACTGTGATGCTGCAATTACCTGGCATCCGGGAACCAGCAACAAAACATCTGCAGATGACGGATATTTGGCAAACTTCCGCGTATTCTTTACGTTCCATGGAATTTCTTCCCATGCAGCAGGTGCTCCGGAGCTGGGACGCTCTGCGTTGGATGCGGTTGAGATCATGGACATCGGTGTGAATTTCATGCGTGAGCATATGATCGACGCGGCAAGGATTCACGGAGCGATCACAAATTCCGGCGGTATTGCGCCAAACGTAATTCCGTCTGAGGCGCAGGTTCTCTACGCGATCCGCGCACCAAAAGTAACACAGGTAAAGAAGCTTTATGAGAGAATGTGTGATATTGCTCAGGGTGCAGCTTTAATTACAGGAACGACGGTAGACATCCGCCAGGTTGCGGCTTATTCCAACGTGATCCGCAATGAAACACTGGAGGATGTAATGGACGCGCATCTTCGTCATTTTGTTCCGATCGGATATACAGAGGAAGAGAAGGCGTATGCGGCGAAATTTAAAGAAGTGATCACAGAGCTGGATAAAGAGGGTTTAAAGAATGCAATCAGCAGGATCGCATCGAAGGATGAAAAACAGGCAGTTATGGACATGTCTCTGTTTGATTTTGTCATCGATAAAAATGCGAATACCGGAGGCGGTGGTTCTACAGACGTTGGTGATGTCAGCTGGGTAGTGCCGACCGGACAGGTTAGCGTTGTAACATGTGCAGCAGGTACAGCATTCCATTCCTGGCAGTGTGTAGCTCAGGGCAAATCGTCCATCGCACATAAAGGAATGATCGCGGCAGCAAAGATCATGGCATGTACCGGCGTGGATCTTTTGACAAAACCGGAGCTGCTTGAATCAGCGAAAAAGGACTGGGTAGAAAATCTGGAAGGTGAAACCTATCCAAATCCGCTTCCGGAAGACGTAAAACCGGCGATCTGGTAATGAATTGAGGTCGAAAAAGGGGAATCGCACATGTTGTGCGAAAAAAATAAAAAATTTTAAAAATAAGTGTTGACAGATTCGGATTCTTGGTGTATTATATGCTCTGTTGAGTGAGTCACACAGACGACCTCAAGGAATGCGTCAGTAGCTCAGCTGGATAGAGCATACGGCTACGGACCGTAGTGTCGGGAGTTCGAATCTTCTCTGGCGCATGTTAAGGCATCTACTTTGGTAGGTGCCTTTTGTTTTTGCTGAAAACAATGCTCACGCTTTTCCAATTGCGTTCAAAAGGAGAAGATGGTAAAATGACATATGAAAGAACTGGCGCCTGACTGCGTGTGCGGTCGGGCGCTTTTGTTTTAGGAGGAAGTTCATATGGAAAGAATGAAGAAATGGTTTTCAAAGTGGGCTCTGGCATTAATGGCGACATTGATGGTGCTTACGGGGCTTGCAGGATGCAGCAGCAAGGATGTTGAAACTGCTCTGGATGTGGCGATCGAAGTGATCGAAGTTGTGGAGTCTCTCGAAGCGATGGAGACAGAGACGCAAATATCTTCCGGATCAGAGCAAACGTCAGAGCAAACGGAAGCGCAAACGACCTCGGAAGCAGAGACAGAGGCGATAGAGACAGAAGATGAAGCTGCTGTGATCGATGAGGATGGTCATTATACTTCGAAAGAAGAAGTGGCATTGTATCTTTACACATACGGAAAACTTCCGTCGAATTTCATTACCAAGAAAGAAGCAGAGAATCTTGGCTGGAAGAAAAAGGACGGAGAGGCAGGTCAGCTTCATGTGGTTGCGCCGGGGATGAGTATCGGAGGCAGTTCCTTTGGCAACTATGAGGGACTTCTTCCGGAGAAAAAAGGGCGCAAGTATTTTGAATGCGATATTAATTATGTAAAAGGAAACCGCGGGGCGGAGCGACTGGTGTATTCCAATGACGGTTTGATCTTCTACACAGGAGATCATTATGAGTCATTCGAACAGTTATATCCGTAACCGGTGAGGGGAGTCATAGAACATGAAGAGAATTGAATTGGATTTTACAAAATGCAAGGATCGCGGTGATGTTCACGCATATTTAAAGGAGCAGTTTGGATTTCCGGACTACTATGGAAACAATCTGGATGCGTTGTTTGATGCATTGGGGGATATTGCAGAAGATCTGAATATTGTATTTATGGAAGATGAGGAAGGAAGCTGCGGCGAATGGGTGGTTGACGGCAGTTCTTCTGTTCGCAGCGATGAGATGGATCGTCTTTTGAAAAATGTCAGACGCGTGATCGAGGATGCGGCGGAAGAAAACAGCCATCTTCATGTATAAACAGAATGTGATCAGAAAGGAAACGGACGAACATGCAGCAGAAGCGCAGAAAAGAAATCTGGATGGTCCAGACAAAGCGGGCTGATTTTAATGGCCTGGCAGAACGTCTCGGTGTAAGTCCGGTTTCTGTCAGGATCATGCGTAATCGCGGTCTGGAAACAGAAGAAGAGATGCGAAAGTATCTGTACGGAACGCTGGATGAGCTTTATGACGGAAGCCTCATGAAGGATATGGGTAAAGCTGTGAAGATTCTGACAGAAAAGTTCAAAGCAGGAAAAAAGATCAGAATTATCGGTGATTACGATATTGATGGTGTGTGTGCGACCTATCTGCTGTTGACAGGTCTCAGACGGGCAGCAGGAAATGTGAACACGGAAGATCAGTCAGAAATGCTGATCGATTATGAAATTCCGGACCGCATCAAGGATGGCTACGGGATCAATGAGTCCATCATTCGCCAGGCAGCAGCAGACGGAGTGGACACGATCATTACCTGTGACAATGGAATTTCTGCATGGAAAGAGATTGCGCTGGCGAAGGAGTTTGGAATGACGGTCATTGTGACAGACCATCACGAGGTTCCGGTAGATGAGAATGGAAATCAGAACGTTCCGATGGCGGATGCGGTCGTGAATCCCAAGCAGGCGGACGATACCTATCCGTTCCCTGAAATTTGCGGAGCGGTGGTCGCATATAAACTGATCCGTGAACTTTATCGGGCAGCGGGAATTCCGGAACGTGAGTGGAAGGAATTACTGGAGTTTGCTGCGATCGCAACGGTAGGCGATGTCATGAAGCTGAAGGATGAGAACAGGATCATTGTCAAATTCGGACTTCGAAGAATGGCGGTTACGAAGAATCTTGGCCTCAGAAAACTGGCGGAGAAGTGTGGACTGGATATTACGGCATTGAGTGCGTATCATATCGGATTCGTGATCGGGCCTTGTTTAAATGCAGGAGGGCGGCTTCAGACAGCCAAACTGGCCCTTCGACTGCTGCTGTCTCAAGATGAGGCAGAGGCTGACCGGATGGCGGAAGAACTGAAAGCTCTGAATGATCTGAGAAAAGACATGACCAAACAGGGAGAGGATGAAGCCATTCAGCAGGTGGAGAAGTTGTATGCTGATGACAAGGTGCTGGTGGTTTATCTGCCGGAGTGCCATGAGTCTCTGGCGGGCATTATTGCCGGCCGTGTGCGGGAACGCTTCAATAAACCTGCGATCGTGCTGACGCGGGGCGAGGAGATGGTCAAAGGCTCCGGACGTTCCATTGAGCAGTACCATATGTATCAGGGACTTGTGAAGGTGGCGGATCTGCTTCCGAAGTTTGGAGGTCATCCGATGGCAGCAGGTCTCTCAATAGAAGAAAAGGATATTGAGGAATTCCGAAGAAGACTCAACGCAGATGCAGAATTGACGGAGGAGGATTTTATCCCGAAGGTCTGGATCGATGTTCCGATGCCTTTGGAATACGTTTCTGAAGGACTCGTGGAGGAACTGAAACAGCTGGAACCATACGGCCAGGGAAATGAAAAGCCTCTATTCGCCCAGAAAAACCTGTATATTCGTAATATGAGGGTTCTCGGTAAGACAAAGAATCTGGTAAAGATGAATCTGGTAACAGAGAATGGTTTGGCTATGGATGGACTATTGTTTGTCAATGGAGACCAATTTTTAGAAGAAATTGAAAATAAAAAATATATTAATGTTATTTACTATCCAGACATAAACGAGTATAATGGTTTCAAAACATTACAGATAGTAATAAAGAATTATCTGTTTAATGAAGGAGGACGTTAGATGGTTAACGAAATTATGAAAAGAATCTCTCAGTATGACAGTGAGGTCGGCGCTGCGATCGAAGCCGAGGCTGCAAGACAGAGAAGAAATCTGGAATTGATCGCGTCTGAAAATATTGTTTCTGAGGCTGTGATGATCACAATGGGCACCGTGCTTACCAACAAGTATGCGGAAGGTTATTCCGGAAAGCGTTACTATGGAGGCTGTGAGTGCGTAGACGTGGTGGAAACACTTGCGATCGAGCGTGCGAAGAAGCTGTTTGGCTGTGATTATGCAAACGTACAGCCGCATTCCGGCGCACAGGCTAATATGGCAGTATTTATG
>JAFOCX010000218.1 GCA_017380975.1 Lachnospiraceae bacterium | reverse complement strand
CATCCCGATGTTCGTAATGTTCATCCTTTTAACAACATGTATCAACATGTTCATGTCCTCCGGTTCCGCAAAATGGGCAATCCTTGCTCCGATTTTCGTTCCGATGTTCATGTTACTTGGTTACCACCCGGGCTTCACTCAGCTTCTTTACAGACTTGGTGACTCCCCGACAAACGCTATCACTCCGGTATCCCCGTACATCTGGATGGTACTTGAGATCGCCAGAACAAAATATGACAAGGATCTTGAGCTTGGTACCATGATCGGTGGTCTTGTTCCGATCGCTATCGTACTTGAGGTTCTCTGGATCATCTTCATGATCATCTGGTATATCGCTGGTCTTCCGATCGGACCGGGTGTTGGTGCAGCTCTTCCGGCTGGTATCCTCTAATTATTCAATTAGATCGAACATAAAATTTAATCATATCCCCAAACAGGAAACCGCCCGGGCTCATGCCCGGACGGTTTTTTTCTGCCTCTACACGCCAAGATACCTTCTATACTCATCAATGAACGCCTGGGCCGCACGCGACAGATAAGAATCTTTCAAAGTCGCAAAGCTAACCTCCCAGAATGTTCCGTAAGACTCCGGTATCTTATATACATCTGCAATTTTATCTACTTCTCTTTTCTTCACATATCGGGTGGAAACGACTGCAACTCCTGCTCCCGCTGCTGCCAAATGCACCAGTGTTTCCATATACAACGCATGATATGCGCACGTCGGGTTTGATATTCCCGCCGCTTTCAAAATGCTGGTAATACTTTCATATAGTCGCAAGGAGGTGTCCGGAAGCAAAAATGTTTCCTCCGCCAGCCATTTCGGGTCCAACGTTTTCCCTTTTTTCCCATTTTTCTCATACGCTTCCGCATGCATTCCTGCCGGATGTCCCTTCGGAAGCACGATCATAAAAGATTCTCTCGAAAGGCCATGGTATAAGAAACGTTCCACTGACGGCTTCTGTACCGGCTCACGGAGCACAGCCAGATCTACCTTACCATTCAGAAGCAATTCCTCCAATTCATGGGTCGGCGCTTCCAGCATCTCCACACGGATTCCCGGATACTTCAGATAAAACTCCGCCAAAAACTCCGGAAACAGAACCATTCCGCGGTGTGGGGTTGTTCCGACAATCACTTTGCCGGTCTTCAGTTCTTTCAGGTTCTGCATCTCTTCTTCAAAAGAATCATACATATGCATGACCTTTACCGCCATCTGATAAAATTCTTCGCCTTCGATCGTCAGCACAAGGCCCTTAGGTGTACGCTTAAACAAGGTTACCCCAAGACTCTCCTCAATTCGCTTCAGCGACTGACTCAAAGATGGCTGCGACACAAATAATTTTTTAGCAGCCTGTGTGATACCGCCTTCGTCTACGATCGTTTTGATGTAGATCAGATCCTTCTGGTTCATATAAAACCCCTTTTCCAAACTCTTCATCAAATTCCTCCCCCGAACGAAAATGATATAAGTAACATCATATGTATTGTATCATATAAATAATATTTGTGCAATCCAAGTACTTATACTATACTAATGTTCGAGAACAACGGGTTGTGTTCTTGCTCAGAGCCGGTGTCTGCTTCCCCCGAGGCGACATCGGCTTACCCATTTTTATAAGTACTTCCGATTCTTTCACATTTCTTTTCTCAATCTTCGAATTCATTCTGGACACTTTTTCCCATAAATGGTATAATATCAACAAATCATATGATTTGCGCAAACGGAACAGAATTCGGGGGGATTTTATTCATTCGTTTGCGGAAACAGAGCAAGAACACAACCAGAACGATCTCAGTGATGAGGTCTGTTTCTGGTTGTTTTTTGTTGTGAAACCGGCTCCAAGAACTGACCTGGGTGTTCTCAAAATACTACAAAGGGGGACATATTTATGTCAAAAGAAAACACAGCCGCTAACAAGTCATGGGTTGACAAAATGATCGGCGGCATCGAGGCAGTTTGTAACAAACTTCCGCCGCCAGCAATTCTATTCTGCGTACTGTTTTTATTTGTTGCCGTGATCGGCGCAATCTTCAGCATCGCAGGCGTTTCTCTGGTAAACCCGTCCACAGGCGAAGCCGTTGTTGCTGCCAACTTATTTTCCACTGAGGGTCTTCACTGGTTCCTCACCAGCATGGTAAAGAACTTCACAGGATTTGCACCGCTCGGTCTGGTTATTACCATGACACTTGCGATCGGTCTCTGCGAAGAGTCCGGCATGCTCATTGCTCTGCTGAATACAGCATTAAAGAACGTTCCGGCCACATTAGTACCGTACGTGATCGCATTCGTTGGTACGGTAGGTAACATCGCTTCCGATACAGCGATGGTTGTTATTCCGCCGCTCGCAGCTCTCGTTTATATGGGCGTTGGCAAACATCCGGTTATCGGTATGATGGTTGGTTATGCAGGCGCTCAGGCCGGCTTCACAGCGAACCTGATGATCGCCGGTACAGATACTCTGTTACAGGGTCTGACAAACGATGCGATCTTAAGCTTCCTTCCGGATACTACATTTGCAGTTGATGCAGCTTGTAACTGGTATTTCATGATCGCTTCCACATTCCTTTGCTCTCTTGTTATCGGTACCGTTTCCATCAAACTTATCGAGCCGCGTTTCGGTAAATATGAAGGCAGTGCAGATTCCAAGATCGACGAAGTAACTGCTGATCAGAAGAAGGGCTTACGTGCAGCAGGCATTACAGCTGTTGTTTATATTGCTCTGGTTGCTGCATTATATTATGGCGGACCGTTAAAGGGTATGTTCTTAAAGGGCATGATCCCGATCCTCTTCTGTCTGTTCTCTCTCTGCGGTCTTGCATTTGGCTATACATCCAAAGCATATAAAAATGTTGTTGATGTAAACAAAGCAATGACTCGCCAGATGTCCGCAATGGGCTCCTACGTTCTGTTCTGCTTCTTCTGCGGTCAGTTCCAGGGTCTCTTCAACTGGACAAAACTCGGCACTATGCTTGCGATCGCAGGCGCTGACTTCTTCGAGAGCATTGGTTTTACAGGTATTCCGCTCTGCGTAGCATTCATTGTACTCTGCGCATTCGTAAATATCTTTATTTCACGATACGCTGGCGCATACCGCCGGAGAACTCGAACGGATACTGGCGATAACGCTTACGGGGCTCGGAGATACCGACTTCCTCCATCAGCTTCAGCGCCTTGTTCTTCGCAGCCTGCTTGGTGATCTTGAAAACCATGCCGGCAGCGTTATCCTCAAGGTAATTGATGAGCTTATCGGTCTTGACGCCCTTATCATCGGTGGCCTCGGCCGCATTGCGCTCGATGTAATGATCCTTCATGTGGTCGATCAGGGTCAGCATATTGGTCTTGACCAGATCGAAATCAACGACAGTGGGAGCGGCGACCTTGTAGTCAGCGCCGTGCTTCTTCTTGCGCTCGAGGCGGCGGAGCTGGCGGTTGTACTTGGCCATCTTCTTGTCGTTGGTGCGCTTACCCATATCATAGGTAGCGACGAAGTCCTTCAGCGCGCCGGAGAAAGTGCAGGCAGCACTGTCTTTCACGATCTCGATGGGGTTG
>JAFOCX010000217.1 GCA_017380975.1 Lachnospiraceae bacterium | reverse complement strand
ATTTGAGATAGTACGGGATTTTCTACAGATAACTCTTTATTATTTTTACTAACCTAAATATCCATTAAATTGCATACAAAAAACCGCGTTCTCAATCAGGCAATTAATCGAAAACACGGTTTTTTTATAATATCATATGGAAAAGGGGAGGAAGAGCCCCGATATCCCGAAGTTATATTTGCGCGGACGCAAAGCTGACTCATTTGTCAACGATAGAGAGTCTAGCATGTTCTTTCCTATTTGTAAAATGATAAAAAGTTTGATATAATATTAATATATATTAACATTAAGGAGGCGTGTTATGACATTTTTGGAGATTGAAGCCTTTTTGAATATTGTCCAATACGGCAGCTTTTCGGCAGCAGCAGAAAAACTGTATATTACCCAGCCGGCCCTTGGACGCAGGATTCGTGCTCTGGAGGAAGAGCTTGGATATACCCTGTTTGTTCGAAATAAGGGAGTCCGTCATGTAGAACTTACCAGACAGGGACAGGCCTTCATTGGTCTGGCTCATCGGTGGCAGGCGCTTTGGAATGAGACACAGGAGGCCGCACTTCTCGGCAGCGAAAAGAGTTTTTATGTGGCCAGTGTAGGCAGTCTTCTTGCATTCATGCTTCCGAATGTATTTCAGACATTTATTCGAGATAATCCGGAATGCAGCCTGCATGTTACGACGATTCATTCGGCTGACGCCTACGGATACGTGAGCAATAAAGACGTGGATATTGCGTTTATCACGGATCCTATGTATTCCTCTCAGGTTAAGACCAACATTTTATTTGAGGAGGAGCTTTGCCTGGTAGCAGGAGCGGATCTGAAACTTCCCAAGCGGGTAACTTTGGGCGAGCTGGATCCGCGAAGAGAGATCCGAACTCGCTGGGATCGAAATTTTGATACCTGGCACGATTATTATTTCGGAACGTCCGCAATCCCGCGTATTTATCTGGATGAGATGGGGTTTTTACAGTATTTTACCCAAAGCGGTGATAACTGGGCATTTCTTCCGGTTTCAATTGCAAGAACGATGGTGAAAAATGCACCTCTGGCGATCCATGAACTGGATATTAAACCGCCGAACCGAACGGTATATTATCTTCACCGTGTGCAGGATGCTTCTCCATATCAAGGTGAATTATTGAATCTTTACAAGCAGGAATTGCGAAATGAGCCTGGTGTGGTTCTGAAATCTGACGACAAATAAGCAGCTAAAAAAGTGCTGAAAAAACGAAAAAACACTTAATTTGGATTGGAAAAAATACATAAAATCCTAGGATAATTATTTGACACCAATATTGATTGGTGTTATGATTATGGTATCATATAATTATTGTCGGTACGTGTGTACTTTTACGCTGTTTTATGCGAAATATATACATTTTATAACTGACAAGGAATCATGAGGAGGAAGAAAAAATGGCAAAGAAAATCGTACTTGCAGGCGCTTGTCGTACAGCAATCGGTACAATGGGCGGTGCATTAAGCTCCGTTCCGGCAGTTGATCTTGGTGCAGTAGTAATTAAGGAAGCTTTAAACAGAGCAGGTGTTGCCCCGGAGGCAGTTGACCAGGTATACATGGGTTGTGTAATCCAGGCTGGTCAGGGACAGAACGTAGCTCGTCAGGCAATGATCAAAGCAGGCCTTCCGATCGAGGTACCGGCTGTAACAATCAACGTAGTTTGCGGTTCCGGTTTACAGTGTGTAAACATGGCAGCACAGATGATCGCAGCAGGCGATGCAGACATCGTTGTAGCAGGTGGTATGGAGAACATGTCCAAAGCTCCGTATGCTATGATGCAGGGTCGTTACGGTTACCGTATGAACAATGGTCAGTTAATCGATACAATGGTTAACGACGCTTTATGGGATGCTTTCAACAACTACCACATGGGTATCACAGCTGAGAACATCTGCGAGCAGTGGGGTCTTACAAGAGAAGAGCTTGACCACTTTGCAATGGTGAGCCAGAACAAAGCTGAGGCAGCTATCGCAGCAGGCGCATTCAAAGATGAGATCGTTCCGGTAGAAGTAAAAGGCAAAAAAGGTTCCGTTATCGTAGATACAGATGAAGGCCCGAGAGCAGGTTCCACAATGGAAACACTTGGCAAACTTCGTCCGGCATTCAAGAAAGACGGTATCGTAACAGCTGGTAACTCTTCCGGTATCAACGACGGTGCAGCAGCAGTTGTTGTTATGAGCGAAGAGAAAGCAAAAGAACTCGGTGTTACACCGATGGCTACATGGGTAGCTGGTGCTCTTGCAGGTGTTGAGCCGGCAATCATGGGTATCGGTCCGGTAGCTGCAACACAGAAAGCAATGGACAAAGCTGGCATGACAATCGGCGACTTCGATATCATCGAGGCAAACGAAGCATTCGCAGCACAGTCCGTAGCAGTAGGTAAAGACCTTGGTTTTGACCTCGCTAAATTAAACCCGAACGGCGGCGCAATCGCATTAGGACACCCGGTAGGTGCTTCCGGCTGCCGTATCCTCGTTACACTTCTCCACGAGATGCAGAAAGCAGATGCTAAGACAGGTCTTGCTACACTGTGTATCGGTGGCGGTATGGGTTGTGCTACAATCGTTAAGAGAGATTAATTTCTGATCTTACGATTGTCTCAAACGATATTGTATGTATCTGTCAGAAAACCACACGATACAGACAGGAGGCGATGACGATGGATTTTGTAAAATATAACGTGGAAGGTCATATTGGAATTATTACAATTGACCGTCCGAAAGCCTTAAATGCCTTAAATACTCAGGTGTTGAATGAACTGGATGAAACAATTAACAGAATTGACATCAATCAGATCAGATGCGTGATCGTAACAGGCGGCGGTGAAAAGGCGTTCGTTGCAGGTGCGGACATTGCGGCAATGAGCAAGATGACAAAAGACGAGGGTCAGAGATTTGGTAAATTCGGTAACGATGTGATGCGTAAACTTGAAATGCTTCCGATCCCGACAATTGCTGCTGTCAATGGCTATGCGCTCGGCGGAGGCAGTGAGCTGGCAATGAGCTGTGATATTCGTTACTGTTCAGACAATGCTGTTTTCGGTATGCCGGAAGTTAGCCTTGGTATTACACCGGGCTTTGGCGGTACACAGCGTCTTGTAAGAATTGTTGGAACCGGTATGGCAAAGGAGATGGTCTTCTCCGCAAAGAATATCAAAGCTGACAAAGCCTTAGAGATCGGTCTGGTAAACGGTGTTACAACCCAGGAAGAATTGATGCCGACAGTTATGAAACTGGCACAGAAAATTGCTTCCAATGCTCCGATCGCAGTAAGAAATGCGAAACGTGCGATCACAGACGGATTCCTTGCAGATATGGATCATGCGATCATGATCGAAGAGAGATGCTTTGGAGACTGCTTTGAGACAGAGGATCAGAAGGAAGCGATGACTGCTTTCGTCGAAAAGAGAAAAGGCGTCGAGTTTAAAAATCGTTAATGCTGTTTTCCGACTTCGATGAACTGAAGCCAGATACATTATTAGTGTTTAATTCAGGAGGAATCAACCATGAAAGTTGGTATTATTGGTGCAGGAACCATGGGTTCCGGAATCGCACAGGCATTCGCACAGACAGAAGGCTATGAGGTAATGCTCTGCGATATTAATGAGACATTTGCCGCTAATGGTAAAAATAGAATTGCTAAAACATTTGAAAAAATGGTAGCAAAAGGAAAAATGACACAGGAAGCTGCTGACGGCATCCTTGCAAAGATCACAACAGGTACAAAGGAAATCTGTGCAGATTGTGATCTCGTTGTAGAAGCTGCAATCGAGAACATGGAGATCAAAAAACAGACTTTCAAAGAGCTTGATGCGATCTGCAAACCGGAGTGTATCTTCGCTACAAACACATCTTCTCTTTCCATCACAGAGATTGGCTCTGCAGTAGAGAGAAATGTAATCGGTATGCACTTCTTCAATCCGGCACCGGTTATGAAGCTTGTTGAAGTTATCGCAGGCCTCAACACAAAACCGGAGCATGTAGAAGCTGTTAAGAAGATCTCCGAAGAAATCGGTAAGACACCGGTTCAGGTAGAAGAGGCAGCTGGTTTCGTAGTAAACCGTATCCTCATTCCGATGGTAAACGAGGCAATCGGCATTTACGCTGAAGGCGTTGCATCCGTAGAGGGTATTGACACAGCTATGAAACTCGGTGCAAACCATCCGATGGGACCGTTAGCACTTGGTGACTTAATCGGTCTTGATGTAGTTCTTGCGATCATGAACGTACTTATGGACGAGACAGGCGATGCAAAATATCGTCCGCATCCGCTTCTTAAGAAGATGGTTCGCGGTGGTCTCCTCGGCCGTAAGACAGGTAAAGGATTCTATGACTACAGCAAATAATGCGTAAGCATAAAACATAACTGAACAGCAAGCGGTAAGCAAATGGACAGAATGTTTCCATTTTTCAGGGAAGAGGATGTTCGTTTGCTTTGCTGCACGAGATAATGTTAAAAAAATAACGATAGCTGTTCGGTAGTTTGAACCTGAAGAAAAGTGATTTTCTTCATGATTACTCAGGGCATAGAGAAAATGACGCATCCACATTTTCTTATGTTATATATGAAACACATTTCACAAGGAGGAACTAACACATGAATTTTACATTAAGTAAAGAGCATGAGATGGCGAGAACATTATTCCGTGAATTCGCCGAGAAGGAAGTAAAGCCTCTCGCACAGGAGGTAGACGAGACAGAGCAGTTTCCGAAAGAGACTGTAGCTAAGATGGCACAGTGCGGTTTCTTAGGAATCCCGGTTCCGAAGGAGTACGGCGGACAGGGCTGTGATCCGTTAGCATATGCTATGTGCGTTGAGGAGTTATCCAAAGTTTGCGGTACTACAGGCGTTATCGTTTCCGCACATACATCTCTTTGCTGCGATCCGATCCAGACATATGGTACAGAAGAGCAGAAACAGAAATTCCTTACACCGCTTGCTAAGGGCGAGAAGTTAGGTGCTTTCGGTTTAACAGAGCCGGGCGCTGGTACAGATGCTCAGGGCCAGCAGACAAAGGCTGTTCTTGATGGCGACGAGTGGGTACTTAACGGTACAAAGATCTTCATCACAAACGGTAAAGAAGCAGACATCTACGTTGTTATCGCTGTAACAGGTACAGTTGAGAAACGTGGCAAACTTCAGAAAGAAATCTCTGCATTCATCGTTGAAAAAGGTACACCGGGCTTCACATTCGGTACAAAAGAGAAGAAGATGGGTATCCGTGGTTCCGCTACATATGAGCTTATCTTCACAGATTGCCGTATCCCGAAGGAGAACTTATTAGGTAAGAAGGGCGAAGGCTTCAAGATCGCTATGCACACACTTGACGGTGGTCGTATCGGTATTGCTGCTCAGGCTCTTGGTATCGCAGAAGGTGCTCTTGAAAGAACAATCGAGTACGTAAAAGAAAGAAAACAGTTTGGACGCGCTATCGGCCAGTTCCAGAACACACAGTTCCAGCTTGCTGACATGGCTACAAAAGTACAGGCTGCTCAGATGATGGTTTATCGTGCAGCAGTTGCTAAAGCTACTCAGAAAGATTATGGTTTCGAAGCAGCTATGGCAAAACTTTATGCAGCAGAAGTTGCTATGGAAGTAACAACAAAGGCTGTTCAGCTCCATGGTGGTTATGGTTATATCAGAGAGTACGACGTAGAGCGTATGATGCGTGATGCTAAGATCACAGAGATCTACGAGGGTACAAGCGAAGTTCAGAGAATGGTTATCTCCGCTAACCTCTTAAAGTAATTTAAGAATTTTCGGATTTAGCTAAATCATGACAAAAAACAAAAAATAAGGAGTGACAATACAGTGAAAGTAGTTGTTTGTGTAAAACAGGTTCCGGATACAAAGGGCGGCGTTAAGTTCAAACCGGATGGAACACTTGACAGAGCAGCAATGCTCACAATCATGAACCCAGACGATAAAGCAGGTCTGGAGGCAGCTCTTCGCATTAAAGATCAGTACGGCGCAGAGGTTACAGTAGTTACTATGGGTCTTCCGAAGGCTGAAGAAGTTCTTCGTGAGGCTATGGCAATGGGTGCTGACAACGGTATCCTTGTTACAGATAGAGTATTAGGTGGCGCAGATACATGGGCAACATCCCAGACTATCGCAGGTGCACTTAGAAACCTCGAGTACGATCTTATCATCACAGGCCGTCAGGCTATCGATGGTGATACAGCTCAGGTAGGTCCGCAGATCTCCGAGCATCTTGGTCTTCCGGTAATCAGCTACGCTCAGGACATCAAGATCGAGGGCGACAGCGTTATCGTTCAGAGACAGTACGATGACAGATATCATATCGTTAAAGCAAAAATGCCGTGCTTAGTTACAGCTCTTGCAGAGTTAAACGAGCCGCGTTACATGACTCCGGGTGGAATCTTCGATGCATATAAGAAAGATATCACTGTTTGGGGCAGAAAAGATCTGAAAGATGTTGAAGATTCCAACCTTGGTCTTAAGGGATCCCCGACTCAGATCGCAAAAGCTTCCGATAAAGTAAGAAAAGGTGCTGGTGAGAAGGTTGTTCTTGATCCGACAGCATCCGTTGACTACATCGTAGGCAAACTTACAGAGAAGCATGTACTTTAATCTAAAGAAAGTGGTGAATAGTGATGAGCTTAGCAGAATATAAGGGTGTATATGTCTTTGCGCAGCAGGTAGATAACGAAGTAAGCAGCATTGCTTTAGAGTTAATCGGCAAAGGTAAAGACTTAGCAAAAGATTTAGATACTACTGTTACAGCAGTTTTAATTGGTCACAACGTAATGGGTCTTACAGACGTACTTGGTGAGTACGGTGCAGACAAAGTTATCGTTGTTGATGATCCGGAGTTAAAAGAGTACAGAACAGAGCCGTATACACATGCTCTTACATGTGTAATCAACGAGTTCAAGCCGGACATCTGCTTAATCGGTGCTACAGCTATCGGCCGTGACCTTGGCCCGCGTGTATGTGCACGTGTTCATACAGGTCTTACAGCTGACTGTACACAGCTTGATATCGGTGATTTCCCGATCAACCCGCAGCCGGGTAAAGAGCAGAAGCACAACCAGCTTCTCATGACACGTCCGGCATTCGGTGGTAACACAATCGCAACAATTGCTTGTCCGGAGTTCCGTCCGCAGATGGCAACTGTTCGTCCGGGTGTTATGCAGAAAGCTGAAAGAGTTGAAGGCAGAAAAGCAGAGATCATCGAGTTCAATCCGGGCTTCGTTCCGAACGAGAAGTACACAGAGATCCTCGAGATCGTTAAAGAAGTTTCCAACGTTGCTGATATCATGGATGCTACAATCCTCGTTTCCGGTGGTCGTGGCGTAGGCAGCGCAGAGAACTTCAAGCTCCTTCAGGACCTTGCAGACGCTATCGGCGGTACAGTATCCTGCTCTCGTGCAGTTGTTGACGCTGGTTGGATGCCGAAGGATCTTCAGGTTGGTCAGACAGGTAAAACTGTTCGTCCGCACGTATACTTCGCTATCGGTATCTCCGGTGCTATCCAGCACGTAGCTGGTATGGAAGAGTCTGACATCATCGTTGCTATCAACAAAGATGAGACAGCTCCGATCTTCGATGTTGCTGACTACGGTGTAGTAGGCGACCTCAACAAGATCCTTCCGGTTCTTACACAGAAAATTAAAGAAGTAAAAGCAGCTAACTAATTCCTAGTGGATGCAAGCCCCCAGATCGTT
>JAFOCX010000028.1 GCA_017380975.1 Lachnospiraceae bacterium | reverse complement strand
GTCCTGATGGGCAATGGTCACAAGACTGTGATCCGCACCTGCCAGGCGCCATCCAAATAACCAATCCTCTTTCAGACTGCTGACTCCCTCCCTCACAAATACAGGGATCCGGTAGGTTTCTGCCAGTTTGTCAATATATGCAGACGGTGTGGATGTCACCAGATACACATCCGACTTTACCGTCTGTTTCCGCAGGGAGCGCATGCAAAACTCCAGATACGGACTCTCTTTATATGCACAGATCACGAATGCATGAGTTCTGCTCATAAACACTCCTCACTTTCTTTCGATTATTTTGCTTCGCGCATTTTACGAAGCACACCCCAACAGACAAATGCTCCGAAAAATACCATCAGCGCTGCTGTCAGGATCACATATGCCAATGCACCTCCAAAGATCCCGCTCCATCTTACGAACGGATTGGAGATCAGCACAGCCATCACACCAACCACGCCGTAAACGCCAAAGATATATTTCTGCATTTTCATGATCACCATCGCATAATAGAACAGACTCATAAATGCATTGAGCGCTCCTCCTAAAATGATCATCACAAATGCCGGGCGACAGTCTGCCAGAGCATAGCTGATGTTGGAATACAGCAAACTTAACACCGGAATTCCCAGGAACCATGCACATCCCAGTGCCAGAACCGTCAGTGCAGAGATCACACCTGCCAGAATTCCGATAGATTTTACAAATCGTTTCATGTCATTCAGTTCCCAGGAAAGAGACATCTTCGTAAGGAACGGTCGAATGACAAATCCCGCCACCAGATTGATCACACTGGTTGGCATAAAAATGGCACCGAATACTGCCATGTCTCCGTCTGTCATGCACGCCTCAATGGCGTACTTGGACGCGGAGAAAATATAGAAATCGATCACACCAGAAAGAAACACCAGAGTATTGTCTTTCAGCAGTTTTACACGTTTTCCGGAACGGATCGTCCAGTCTACCGTCGGAAGTTCACGGATCACCAGCACATCACAGATCAAAAATCCCGCAGCCTGTGCCACAACCGCTGCTCCGCTGGCGATCATCAGCCGATCAGTCACTCCCAGCACGGTCAGAAATACACCGACGGACAAGATCGTACGGAATGCATTGGACTTTCCTGTCAGGTAAAGTCTTCCGTTTCTCTGGAACTCAGCTTCATAAGCATCCGCCAGGCCGTCAACAACCTTGTATGCAACCAGAAAGATCACAGACATCGCTTTTTCGTAGGAATAGCCATTGATCGCTACGAATCCCATTCCCACCAGAAGTGCTGCTGCGCAGGTAAACCAGCGAAGCCCCAGATATTCACCAAAGGTGTACTGATTTCCTGTGTCCGTGATGTGAAACGGACGGATTCCGAAATAAGCAATGGTAAACATGTGCTGACCGAGGGTGGAAAATGCAAACGTAAAGATGCCTCCCGCTTCCTCGCCGGAAATCTGCACCACCGCGATCGACAGAACCATGGACGCAAATGCATATAAAAAGCTTCCGATCATGTTCCAGACAATATTCTGTTTTTCCAGATTTCCATCATCTCTTCCGATGATCAGACGCGCCACCTGACTCATATCCCGATGCCCTGTCCTCCGTTTCTTCTATTATTTATGATAAGTTCAGATGACCGAACTCCTTCTCCACTCTCTGGAATGCAGACTCGATTACCTTATCCATATCGTAATATTTGTACTCAGCCAGACGTCCGCCGAAGATCACATGTTCTTCAGCCTCTGCCAGCTCTGCATATTTCTTGTACAGTTCCTGGTTTCTCTCATCGTTGACCGGATAGTACGGCTCCATGCCCTCGGTCCACTCACACGGATACTCCTTGGAAATCACAGTCTTCGGCTGTGTGCCGAACTCAAAATGTTTGTGCTCAATGATACGAGTGTACGGTGTCTCACGGTCTGTGTAGTTGATAACCGCATTGCCCTGATAGTTGTCCGTATCCAGCACTTCATTTTCAAAACGAACGGTACGATACTGAAGTTTGCCAAACTGATAGTCAAAATAGCTGTCGATGGTGCCCGTGTAGACAACCTTCTCCGCCATTGCATCGTACTCCGCCTTATTCTCCAGGTAGTCTGTGCTGAGACGCACCTCGCAGCCCTCAAATAACTTCTCTACGATCTTATTGTATCCGCCGATCGGAATACCCTGGTAAAGATCATTGAAATAGTTGTTGTCGTAAGTATAACGAACCGGAAGACGTTTGATAATGAACGCCGGAAGATCCTTACAGGATCTGCCCCACTGCTTCTCTGTATAACCCTTTACCAGTTTCTGATAAATGTGTGTTCCAACGAGGCTGATCGCCTGCTCTTCCAGATTCTTCGGCTCGCCTTTGATGATCTTTCTCTGCTCGTCGATGATCTGTTTTGCCTCCTCCGGAGTGGAGATCTTCCACATCTTGCTGAAGGTGTTCATATTGAACGGCATGTTGTACATCTCGCCCTTGTAATTTGCCACCGGGCTGTTTGTATAACGGTTGAATTCCACAAGATCATTGACAAACTTCCAAACCTGCTTGTTGCTGGTGTGGAAAATATGTGCACCGTATTTGTGCACGTTGATGCCCTCTACTTCTTCACAGGCAATGTTTCCGCCGATGTGGTCTCTCTTTTCAAGAACCAGGCAGGACTTGCCTTCTTTTTTCGCAAAATAAGCAAACACGCCTGCAAACAGACCGCTGCCTACCAGTAAATAATCATATTTCTTCATGTTCTTCCTCCTGATTTCCATTTCAGAAACAATTGCCTGTTTACTTCTGAAACTTTAATATGATATCGCAGATTTCATCCACGGTCTCCACCGGAAGATCTGCAAACAACGGAAGGGTCAGCACCTGACGGGAAATCTTCGCCGCCACCGGAGTGTCCTCCTCACTGAACTGTCCGCTGTAACACTCATAACTGTTTACACACGGGTAGAAATACTTTCTCGCATGAATATTATAGTTCGCGAGTTCTGCAAAAATCGTATCGCGATCCACTGCATATCCGTCAAATACCACCGGCATATATGCATAATTGGATCTCACACGCGGATTCTCTTCGCAGAGTTTAATCCCCGGAACCCCTGACAGGCGTTCGCGGTAACGCTCCACAAGAATCTTTCGTTTCTCGATCTCTCCGTCCAGATGACGCAGATTGCAAATGCCCATGGCAGCCTGGAATTCATTCATCTTACCGTTGGAACCCACATATTCCACGCTCTCATATCCGGTAATTCCAAAATTCTTTAACTGATACAGCAGATCTTTCAGTTCCGGATCACGGAAAGAAATGATTCCGCCCTCAATGCTGTGGAATACTTTTGTCGCATGAAGACTGAACATGGAAATGTCACCAAAATTCGCCACTCCCACTCCGTCAAAGGTTTCTCCGAAAGTATGGGC
>JAFOCX010000216.1 GCA_017380975.1 Lachnospiraceae bacterium | reverse complement strand
GAGGAACCGGTTCTCACTCCGGAAGAGCAGGCGGCAGTAACTGCATTTGCGAACCAGATTGACCTTACCAACTCTAACATGATCTTACAGTATGGTGCGGGCACTCAGAAAAAGATGGCGGATTTCTCTGAAAATGCACTGGATAAAGTGCGCAGCAAGGATCTCGGAGAAGTTGGCGCTCTGCTGACAGATGTTGTTGCAGAACTGAAAGATTTCGATGTGGATGAAGAGGAAAAAGGATTCTTCGGTCTCTTCAAAAAAACTACAAACAAATTAGAAAAGATGAAACTGCAGTATGCAAAGGCTGAAACCAACATCAATCAGATCACAAATGTTCTGGAGTCTCATCAGGTGCAGTTAATGAAAGACATCTCTGTTCTGGACAAGATGTACGAACTGAATCTTACTTATTTTAAAGAGCTTTCTATGTACATTCTTGCCGGTAAACAGAAATTAGAAGATGTACGAAATGGTGAACTCCAGTCTCTGATCCAGAAAGCACAGATCAGCGGACTTCCGGAGGATGCGCAGGCAGCGAGAGATTTGGAAGCGATGTGCACACGTTTTGAGAAGAAGATCCATGATCTGGAACTTACAAGAACCATCTCCATGCAGACAGCACCGCAGATCCGTCTGGTTCAGAACAACGATACGATGATGGTAGAAAAGATCCAGTCCACGATCGTTAATACGATCCCGCTCTGGAAGAGCCAGATGGTGATCGCTCTCGGTGTAGAGCATTCCACTCAGGCGGCAGAGGCACAGCGCGAAGTGGCTGATATGACCAATCTATTATTAAAGAAGAATGCGGAAAAACTGAAACTGGCAACGGTTGAAACTGCAAGAGAATCTGAGCGTGGTGTGGTGGAGATCGAGACACTGAAGGCTACCAACCAGGCATTGATCGAAACCTTTGATGAAGTGATGAAGATCCAGGAAGAGGGCCGTCAGAAGAGAAAAGAAGCAGAAGCTGAGATGCTCCGCATGGAAAACGAACTGAAGAACAAATTACTTGAAATTAGAAAATAGGTGCAAGATTTTGGATTTTATGGTAGAATAGTAAAATACGATATTTTGTAATACAGAGGTGTAACATGGTCAGACCAATTATTAAGAATAAAGGCTTTTTAGCAAAAAAATCTGCTCCGGCAACTCAGAACGATGCAAAAATCGCACAGGATCTGTTAGATACATTCCTTGCACATAAAGATGAGTGTGTAGGTATGGCGGCAAACATGATCGGCTGGTTAAAGAAGATCATCATTGTGGATCTCGGATTCGCACCGGTGATCATGTACAATCCGATGATCATCAAAAAAGACGGACCGTTTGAGACAGAAGAAGGGTGCCTTTGCCACGAAGGTGAGCAGAAAGTGACTCGTTATGCGGTGATCGAAGTTGCATACATGGATCACGCGTTCAAGCTTCAGAGAAAAGTTTTCACAGGCTTCAATGCACAGATCATCCAGCATGAGATCGATCATTGTAATGGTATTTTGATTTAAAATTGTATATTCAGACATAGAAAGGGACGGCTGATGAGGCCGTCCCTTTTGTGGTTTGCTTATATTTCACAACTGTCAAATCCACGTCCGTTAAATCGATAAATATGTTTAAATCCGATTGTTTTGAGCAGATTTACCGTCTGATCAAATGCAAAGACCAGATTATGTTTATCATGGGAATCGCTTCCGAGTATCGGTTTTCCGCCTTCGTCCAAGAGAATCTGCAGCAAATAATCTGCAGGATACGGTGTTTTGCGCAATCCGCGGGCAATGGCACCGGTGTTGATCTCGATATATGGACAGGTTTTCAGGATACGGCGGAGAGCTTTTCCTGCAATGGCTCTGTAACAGGCGTCATCTTCAGGCATCAAACCGAACTTTGTGATCACATCGAAGTGACCGACATAGGTCGGATGGATTCGTTCCACATGTTCACAGAGCATATCATAATAGCACTGTGCCATAGCCAAGATATCACCGTGAAAAGCATTTTGTATACAATCCAGCTGCTGTTCCGGACTGTGATCGATCGGATAGTTGACTTCATTTTTTATGATATAGTGAACCGATGCGATCAGGTAATCAAAAGGAAGATCGCTCACTTCTGAATAATAATCCATCTCGAGACCGGCATAAATGTCGATTTTTGAACCATAGAGCTGTTTCAGATTCGTTATGGTTTGCAAGTATTCGGAGTAATGTGCCTCCGGCATACAATAACTGCTGTCATTGGAGGTAAAGCTGTGATCAGAAAATCCAAGGGACAGCATATTTTTTTCTATCGCAGACAGCACATTTTCTTCCGGGCTGTGTTTGCCGTCGGAATACGTGGTGTGAGTATGGAGATTGGAATAGCGCATGTAAAAGACCTCCCGGGAGTTTTCTTTTCTATCATTATAATGCGTTGCGATTTGAATTGGAAGATGCAACTTAGATCAGAGTGTGTTAAAATAGAAAAAACAGTTTGCAAGTGAGGGGAACCATATGGCAGGACCAAACCAGAAGATAAAAATATTATGTCTGCTCGATATATTGCGTGAGCGTACCGATGAAAACCATATTATGTCGGCGACAGATCTCTGCAAGGCATTGGAGGAGTACGGAGTCAGCGCTGAGCGAAAGAGTATTTATTCGGATATGGATGCGCTGAAGACATTTGGCATTGATATTGTTCAGAAAAAGGGTTCCACTCCTGGATACTATATCGCAAGCCGTGATTTTGAAATCGCCGAGCTAAAGCTTCTGGTGGATGCGGTACAGGCCTCTAAGTTTATCACAAAAAAGAAGACGGAAGAACTGATCAAAAAACTGGAGCGTTTGACCAATAAATACGAAGCCTCTCAGTTTCAGCGTGAAGTTTACATTTATAATCGTGCAAAGGCTCAGAATGAAACGATCTTTTATAATGTTGACTATATTCATGATGCGATCCATTCCAATGTGCAGATTCAGTTTCAGTATTCAGAATGGACGGTAAAAAAAGAACTGCAGTTAAAGAAGGACGGGGCATTTTATGTAGTGAGCCCCTGGGCACTGACCTGGGCGGATGAAAACTATTATTTGATCGCATACGACGAAAAAGCAGATAAGATCAAGCATTATCGAGTGGATAAGATGAAATCGATGAGTCTGTTACAGGAAAAACGCCTTGGTCGGGAGCAGTTTGACCGTTTTGATCTGGCGGACTTCTCAAAAAAGACCTTTGGAATGTATGGAGGCGAGGATGCCAAGATCACATTGGAGGGAATCAACGGACTGGCAGGTGTTGTCATTGACCGCTTTGGACAAGATGTGGCCATGATGACTGCGGACGACGAACATTTCCGTGCGATCGTTACCGTGGCAGTCAGCCAGCAGTTTTTCGGATGGCTGTCCGGTCTTGGAGCCGGGATCCGGATCGTCAGCCCGGAAAGTGTGAGAACACGCTATAAGGAATTTTTGGAAAATCTTTTAAATAATTATCAGGAAAAATAAATTGCATTAGTAAGCAGGAAATCAGCGAAAAGGCGTTGATTTCCTGTTTTTTTGTGCCAAAATCGAGGTTTTAGAAGGCGAGAGTACGGATTTTTGTACAGCCACTGTGAGATGATTGTACCATCAGAGAGAGATACACGAAGTTGACATACAGGAGTTGCAAGGAGGTACAACATGGGATATTTTGGAACGATGTCAGAAAAGAAGCAGTACGGCAGAGAAGAACGCATCGACTATTATAAGAGATACCGTTTTTTCAAGGAACTTGCAGAAGAGACCAGTGAGCAGGATGACTGGGCATTTGAAGAGAGAGATTAGGAGGGAAGGATATGTCATTATTATTTACAGGACTTGCAGTCTGCAGTATAGCAGGAGTTTTAAAAGGAAGTGCAGCTTGGTTCGTGGTAACGGTAATGTGTGCAACACTGGCGATCACATATGAGATTAATGAGAGTCTTGCGAAACGCTGACTTGTCTTTCCTCTATGTTTTGTGGTATAATTTGGCAGTACCCTTGGATTACGGTACAGATTAAGCTACACAAGAAAGGAACTGATCCAAATGAAGAAAGCATTTATTTCCGCAGATATTGAAGGTATGGAGGGTAACGTTTCCCGAATCGGCTCTAACAGAGGCAACATGGACTACGGTCTTTGCCGCAGACGCCTGGCTGAAGATGTGAACGCAGCTGTTCGCGCATGTTTTGACTCCGGTTACGATGAGGTTTACGTATGTGACGGTCACGGCGATATGGAGAACTTAATTATCGAGGATATGGACCCGCGCTGCAAGCTGGTTTCCGGCGCAATGCGCAGCAGTCTGCAGATGGAGGGCATTGACAGTTCCTTTGACGCATACATTTCCTTTGGTCATGCAGGTGCAGGCCTCACACTGGGCGGTGTTATTGACCATTGCTATAACGGCGGCAAGATCTACAACCTTCGTTTCAATGGTGTAACTATGAATACAGAGACCGTATGCAACGGTCTCGTTGCAGGTTACTACGGTGTACCGCTTGTTGCATGTATCGGTGACAAAGCACTTGCAGAAGAGTGCAGAGCATTCGTTCCGAACATCGAGGCAGTTGTTGTAAAAGAAGGCCGCAGCCGTTTCTCCGCAGTTTCCGTGCATCCGACGGTAGCTCGCGAGATGATCTACAACGGTGTAAAAGCTGCTCTTGCAAGACGCGACGAGATCAAACCGATCGAATGTGCAGAGACACTTACAATGGAGATCGATTTCAAAGATTCCAACATGGCTGATACAGCATCCTTAGTACCGGGTGTTGTACGTCTGGCTCCGAGAACCGTTTCCTTCACAGGCGATCCGGAGACAGTATTCAAGGTACACGAGCTGCTGATCTTCAGATTAGTAGATGCTTACAATCTGTAATAGAAATAGCTTCAGGGGAGTGGTATTCAAAAACTACTCTCCTGATATTTTTATGCCATTTGACATTATACTCCTATAGGAGTATAATATTATAAGGAAAGGAGATGAGGAATATATGATTCGAAAAATATATCATGGGTCATCGAAAATAATTGAAACACCATTGCACGGCTATGGAAAATCGTATAATGATTATGGTTTGGGATTCTACTGTACGGATAGCATGGAAATGGCAAAAGAATGGGGAGTTGGAAAAGAAAAAAACGGTTTTGCCAATTGTTATCAGCTGGACTGTTCTGACTTGCGGATACTTAATTTGAATGCTGATGAATATTGTATTCTTCATTGGCTTTCCATCCTTTTACAAAATAGAGAATTTGATATTCCATCCGGATTAGCGCAGGAAGCGAAAGAGTATCTTATAGAGCATTTTAACATCAATTATGCACAGTATGATGCAATGATCGGATATCGCGCAGATGACAGTTATTTTTC
>JAFOCX010000215.1 GCA_017380975.1 Lachnospiraceae bacterium | reverse complement strand
TAAAAAGAAAACATAAGATAAAAAACATTTCATATAATAGTAAAGGCAGTAACGGAATTTGAAACATTTCCGCTGCTGCCCTTATTTTTTGCTTGATTTTTTACGTAAAATATACCAGATCTTCTTCCGGCGCTTCCGCAGTTTCAAAACTTAGCCCTGTCAGTACCGGACCTTCTTCACCATATTCTTCTTGATATACGTAGGAAACCTGTGCAGTCAGCCAGATCCACTGTCTGGACTTCAGCAAATCTGTAAATTCACTTCTGCAAAGACATCCTACAAAGCGGATATCATCTTCACAGCAAGTCATTGCATTTCTACCCGGAACAAACATTCCTTCCGGAAAACGTTTGGATTTCATAACCTTTGCACGGAATCTGACTTTTCTTCCATCATAACGATCCTGATTCTCAAACGCATCGAGATACCAGAGACCGTAATCCACATCTTCAATCTGAATGATTTCCGCATTCAGATCATACGGCGGGATGTCCATTCCCGGATCGATCGGGTCTCCTTCTTCGTCTTCAAAATATACCATTGCACGCGGATTCAGACCACGCACGGTACGGCGATAGGACTGCAGATCCATCTCTTCTGTACAGCGGTTAAAAATAACCATTTCTGTATACAGAAACAAATTACTGAGAATGCTGCGCATATTATTCAGATACACCGCAAACGTACTTCCATCTACAACCGTAATTACCTGTGCAATTACCAAACCTGCCGGAAGCGGCTGTTCGAACATCCACTTATTATCCCACACACCATTCGTTTCCATGAACACACGCTTTGGATTGTACTGTTTTACACACTTCTGCAGAAAATCACTGTCAAATTCCTCTTCGTCATCCACAGTAATCACTTCTATATTCATTCCATCCAGGACTGTTTCATCATATTCTTCTTCCCCTTCTTCACAGAGAATCAGAAGTCCCTTCTGTCCGTCATCGAAATCTCCGCCTTCCAGGACATCACGCAGAAAACAAGTTTTTCCGCTCTCAAGAAATCCTGAAATCAGATAAATTGGTATTTGGCGCATAACATACCCTCTCTTTTTGATTCATTTTCCATTAAAGACCGAACAGTTCTGTCAGCTTTTCTTCATTAATATTGGATCCGATTACACAAAGACGACCTGTATAATCTGCCGCACCTTTTCGAATCTCATATTCCCCCGGCACATAATCAAAATGAATCCATGAACCATCTGTACACGGCACCATACCTTTTGCACGAAGAATCATTCCATACCCATCTTCTGCATCAAACGCATTCAGGATATTCTCAATTTCCTGTTCTGCAAACTTCTTCGGAGTTTCTTTTCCCCATGAAGTAAACACCTCATCTGCATGATGGTGGTGATGATGCTCGTGATGGTCGTGATGGTCGTGATCATGATGGCTGTGACATCCGCAGCTGCATTCCTCTCCATGTTCGTGGTGGTGGTGTTCGTGGTGGTGATCATGATGGCCATGGCATCCACAGCTACACTCCTCTCCATGTTCATGGTGATGGTGCTCATGATGACCATGGCATCCGCAACTGCACTCTTCTCCATGCTCATGATGATGGTGCTCGTGGTGATGCTCATGATGTTCGTGATCATGGTCATGATGGCCGTGACATCCGCAGCTGCACTCCTCTCCATGTTCATGGTGATGGTGGTCGTGGTGATGCTCCTCTGCTTCTTTCATCAGCATCTGTGCCAGCACATCGTTCTTTTCCATCGCATTCAGAATCTGCTCTCCGCTCAGTTCCTCCCACGGAGTTGTAATGATTACAGCGTCCGGATTTTTTTCGCGGATCATTTCTGCAGCTTTCAGCTGTTTTTCCTCAGAAATTTTCTGTGTTCTGCTGAGAATCACAGTAGCTGCACTTTCAATCTGGTTATTATAGAACTCGCCGAAGTTCTTCATATACAGTTTAATCTTGGATGCATCTGCAACTGTAGTCAGCGCATTCAGCACCAGACCAGCTTCCTCAGCCGCATCTTCCACTGCTTTCTTTACATCAGAAAGCTTGCCTACACCTGACGGTTCAATAATGATACGATCCGGCGCAAATTTATCTGTTACTTCTCTCAGTGCTTTTCCGAAATCACCTACCAGTGAACAGCAGATACATCCGGAATTCATCTCTGTAATATTAATACCGGCCTCTTTCAGAAAACCTCCGTCGATGCCGATCTCACCAAACTCATTTTCAATCAGAACAATTTTCTGTCCTGCAAACACTTCCTGAATCAGTTTTTTAATCAAAGTAGTTTTTCCTGCTCCAAGAAAACCTGAAATAATATCTACCTTTGTCATGTTCATCCTTCTTTCTTTCTGAACTTCCGGGGTGTTTCCCGGATTATGGTCTCATATCGTTCACATCCCGTATACTACACCAAAACCGCGCAAAATTCAAGCCGGTTCCATCCCAGCGGACAGAACCGGCTTCTCTCTCATTCACTTTTATTTACGAATTAAATTTCCCAAGAAATTCTCGGATTCTCGGATGATCCGCATCAAATACCTCACTCGGTTTTCCTTCCAGAACCACAACACCCTTATCCATAAAAATCACTCTGTCCGAAATATCCCGTGCAAAAGACATCTCATGCGTAACGATCACCATCGTAATCTGCAAATCTGCCAGAG
>JAFOCX010000214.1 GCA_017380975.1 Lachnospiraceae bacterium | reverse complement strand
TCTCTGCGGCAGACCTGTCTGTGGAAGACGCATTCGCAGATACTACGATCGCGCAGTCTTCATCGGCTTTCGCTTTCTGGATCGCAAATGGAAAAGAAACTGCCAAAAAAGAGATCACAAGCGCAAGGGTTATGATTGTTTTTCGAATCCTGTTGTTCACGGGGTTGCACCTCAGTTCAATTGGACATTAGTATTTTTTTTACACTTCGTCTTCATTGTATATTGTTTATTTTTAAAATTCAACCATTTCCCGTTTCGTACAAAAAATTTAGACGCGGACAAAAAAATCCCCCCGATCCGGAATGCGTTATCCCGGGTCGAAGGAACCCTTTATCTCGTTTCTGTTTTGATCAGATACCCTTCGTGGATCGCCGCTGCAGTCGCAACCACACAGACCACTGCGGCACTGTATCTCAAATCGATAAATGAGAGTGTCAGTGGAAAAACGAACAGCAGTCCTCCCGTCACCTTGTTCATGATGGAATGCACCGACAGGAACTCTTTCTGCCGGATATAGCCTGCTGCGATATTTGCCACTTTAATGAATGCGATGATGGCGATCCATATGTAGAGCCAGGCCGGCACATGGAGGACCGGGAGCAACTTGATCAGGCATACGACCACCAGAACAAAATCTGCCGTCGTATCCAGCTTCGCTCCAAATTCACTAACGGTTCCGGTTTTCCTCGCCACTGCGCCGTCGATCATGTCGGTGACTCCGGCGGCGATATACCACGCGTAAAATGCCGGCGAAAACACAGGGCAGAACAGCAGAACCACACTGAAAACGATTCTGAGTCCGGTGATGAAATTTGCCATAGACAAGTCCCCTCGGTACTCAGACAAGAATATACCCTCTGAACCCGCGCACAGAATAGTATGAATCCGCGCCGTTGTGAAAAGTGAACACGGTATCATAGCGCCGTTCACAGAACAGCGCCCCGCCTTTGCTGCGGATATCATCCGGCGTAGCGATCCAGCTTGATGTTTTCAAATCAAAAGAGTCGAGACTTTGCAGTCGACGATAGAGTTCCTCCGTCATCATTGAAACGCCGATTTCTTTCGCTTTCCGTTCGGCACTGCCTGACGGCGGGTTTTTTGTTCGTCCTTGCAATGCCTTTTCGTCATAGCACAGGCTTCTGCGCCCGACGGGCGATTCCTTTGCGAAGTCGCAGAAAATGAGTTTTCCCGTCTTTACGTCATAACCCATAGTGTCCGGCTCACCGCCGCTTTCCTCCATCTTTTGTAAAATCGCGATTGAGGCGGGAACCTCGCGCAGCCTGTGCTCAACTTCAGACCACTCCAAATTCGGATGACGTTCCCGGTGTTCGGAAAATCTCGCTTTCAGTAATTCCAACATCTTACACACCTCTATAAATTCCGATTGTCAGTCCAGAAGCCCTTTTATTGTTTGCTCATAAATGGAATCGATCAGCACAATCTGCTCCCCGGCATGTTGAAAGCCATCGATGATGTTTTTGTTGTCTGCCTTCAGACTATCTTTCGTACAGTCTGCATCAATCATCCTGGCTTCAATTTCCGATTCATGTCCAATGATCTCACCGAAATGGTTCTCGATATAGTTCTCGCTCATGGCAAGGCAGATGAAACGAATCGACGATAAATACCGCTCATCAAAATCCCGCCTCCAGCGAAATGGAATATAACAGCCTTCAACTATAAGATTTTGCCGGTTCTCAATTGCGGTCTTAACGATCTCCCGTATGATCGGCCACAGGTATTCCGTCAATTCATCGTCGTCCTCCGGCGTCAGATC
Source organism: Lachnospiraceae bacterium (assembly GCA_017380975.1). Lineage (GTDB taxonomy): Bacteria > Bacillota > Clostridia > Lachnospirales > Lachnospiraceae > Pilosibacter. The sequence continues at coordinate 2,158 of JAFOCX010000214.1, read as the reverse complement.
AGTATTGCCGCTACGAATCAGACCCATTTTCAGGTGATCGATCGACAGATACGGATATTTATATTTTTCGAGCATCTTCTGCGCCAGAAGCGTTTTTCCAGTGTGAGATGCGCCCGTAATCAGTATGATCATAGTCTTGCCTCGATTTCTTTCCTGACCTTCTCCAATTCACTGCAGGTCAGGATTGGAATCAGACTGTTTATTTCTTCAATGCTTTTATCCCACCACTTGAATTTGAGCAGCAATCCGATAAGATCATCATCAAAGCGTTTCCTCAAGGGTTTTGCAGGATTTCCTACAACGATAGTATAAGGATCGACATCACTTCCGACAATGCTGTTTGCTCCAATGATTGCTCCGTCGCCGATATGAACGCCAGGAAGAACCACCGCATTTTGCCCGATCCACACGTCATTGCCAATCACAGTATTTCCTTTGAATGGCATTTCAGACGGATCGGGAGTGTTCATTTCCCATCCTTCAAGCGTATAAAACGGGAAGGTTGAGACGGCGTTCATCTGGTGATTAGCATCATTCATCACAAACTCGACACCTGCTGCGATCTGACAGAACTTGCCGATGATAAGCTTATCCCTGCTCCAGGGATAAAAGTTTGTTACATGACTCTCAAATTCTGAGTCTGCAATGTAGGTAAAATCCCCGACGATGATATTCGGATTTGTAATGGTTGGTTTCACATATATCTCTTTGTCATATCCTGCGACCGGATGGATCACATTTGGATCTGGGTTTTTCCCATTTTTCATAGTTGGTCACCTCGTCAAATCACGATTTATCGATTATAGCCCGACAAAACATCTGATTTCCTGTTCCAGGAGTCGAAATACGTTTGCGACCAGATACCCATCAGCAATCGCATGATTCAGACGAACGGTCACAGGCATGACAAGCCTGCCGTTTTCTTCTCTGTATTTTCCCCAGTTAATGATCGGCGCAAAATATAGATATCCATCAGGAAGTTCAAGATGAAGTGAATCATAGGAAAGCCAGGATATATAAGATGCATCGAACCAGTTGGGATGATTCGTCGTATCCAGACCGTATTCTCTTGTTTTCTTTGCCTCTTCAACATCACGCAATGCAGCAGTATAGAACTTTTCATAGTCCTCATCATATTCCGTATATACAGGCGTACAGGTTTCCGTATCTTCATGAAAAACATACTGCGTAGGATTGATTACGTCATAGCAGATCAGCTCATCTGTCTGCCAAAGATATCCCATTCTGTAGTCTTCGCGTGAATTCATGACTTTTGAAAGGATAAACAGGAAATTGATGTAAAACTTCGTCCCTGTGTTCCTGGAGTATGCGGCGAGCTCTGTTACGTCTATTCTCGAAGTTATCGAGGTCGAGCACTTACAGTCTTCCGTAAAGTGGCGAAATACGCCTTTACGATAATATGTCTCTTTGTCAATTACTTTATAATTCATTTTCTTCACCCTTACAAACTGGAATCTACAGTGCTAATTCCATCAGCCAGCAATCTACTTTTTCTCCCTCAAACATCTCATGTTTTGGAAGTGATTTAATGATTTTAAACCCGGCTTTCTCGTATGCCCTTATAGCCCTTTTATTATCTTGGTGCGGGTCAAGAAGAACTCGTTCTGCAGCCATATTTTCTTTCAGATGAGAAGCCATCATTTTCAAAAAAGATGAGCCTATTCCCTTACTCCAGTATTTCGGCTCACCTATAAACTGATCCATAGCAAACACTATATGTCCATCGTCAGGATAGTCATATTCATCGAACAATTCACCACTCAATTGATAGGCCTGTGCATATCCGATGGGGGATTTCTTATACTCGATGATCATTCTGAATCCATCTGGAATTTCTTCCAAAAAATGTGCAGACAAAGTATCCATCGTAAACCTGACGTCACGACCTTCGTAATACTCCAGCACTCTCTGATCTGTCAACCATTTAAACATGAGTGGAAGATCTGTTTCCGTAAAATCTCGGATTGTTATTATCTTTCTGGAAAAACATCTCTGCGCAGTAATAAGCTCCATATTGATCTGGAGCGACTGAAGCAGTATCCGGCTTATGCACAGTGCTTTGCTTTTTGGCTGACAACTGACATTCCGCTTCCCAGAGGAATGAAGCCGGAAGATATCTTCTGGAGAGGCGTCAGCC
>JAFOCX010000213.1 GCA_017380975.1 Lachnospiraceae bacterium | reverse complement strand
TGTGAGTGGAGGAAAACTATGGAACCGAATATCTTTGATAAAATTCATGATATAGATTTAAAAAAGACCATGGAAAAGTCATATATTGACTATGCCATGAGTGTAATTGCCGCCAGAGCGCTTCCGGATGTGCGAGATGGTTTAAAACCGGTACAGAGAAGAGTGCTTTATTCCATGGCGGAATTAAATAACGGTCCGGACAAGCCTCACAGAAAGAGTGCCCGTATCGTCGGTGATACCATGGGTAAATATCACCCGCATGGTGACAGTTCTATCTATGGTGCATTGGTAAACATGGCACAGAGATGGTCCATGCGTTATATGTTAGTTGACGGTCATGGTAACTTTGGTTCTATCGACGGTGACGGTGCGGCTGCAATGCGATACACAGAGGCTCGTTTAAGCAAGATTTCTGTAGAAATGCTCGCAGACATCTATAAAGATACCGTTGATTTTGTACCGAACTTCGATGAAACAGAACGTGAGCCGGTTGTACTTCCGTCCCGTTTCCCGAATCTTCTTGTAAATGGCGGTACCGGTATTGCGGTTGGTATGGCGACAAATATTCCGCCGCACAACCTGCGTGAAGTGATCGGCGCAGTTGTAAAGATTATTGACAACTATGTGGAAGAAGGACGCGCAACTACGATCGAAGAAGTGCTCGAAATCGTAAAAGGTCCGGATTTCCCGACAGCTGCGGAAATTTTAGGTACCAGAGGTATTGAGGAAGCATATCGTACCGGACGTGGTAAAATTAAAGTCCGTGCGGTGACAAACATTGAAACTCTTCCAAATGGCAAGAGCCAGATCATTGTTACAGAACTTCCGTACATGGTAAATAAAGCCCGTCTTATTGAAAAAATGGCGGAGCTTGTAAAAACAAAAAAAATTGATGGAATTACCAATATCACAGATGAGTCCAACCGTGAAGGTTTAAGAATTACGATTGATCTCAGACGTGATGTAAATGCAAATGTTATTTTAAATCAGTTACTGAAACATACACAGCTTCAGGATTCCTTTGGTGTGATCATGCTGGCTCTTGTAAATAATGAGCCGAAAGTATTATCTCTTCTCCAGATGTTAGAATATTATCTGGATCACCAGAAGGATGTTGTAACACGTCGTACAAAATACGAATTAAATAAAGCCGAAGAGAGAGCTCATATTTTAGAGGGTCTCTTAAAGGCATTGGATCATATCGATGAGGTGATCCGTATTATTCGTGGATCTGCGACAGTTGCAGAAGCAAAACTTCAGTTGATGGAACGTTTTGCACTTTCCGATGTACAGGCTCAGGCAATCGTAGATATGCGTCTGCGTGCTCTGACCGGATTGGAAAGAGGCAAACTTGAAAATGAATACAAAGAACTTCAGGAAAAGATTGCTTACTTAAAGGCTATTCTTGCAGATGAAAAGATGCTTCTTGGTGTGATCAAAGAGGAAATTCTTGTAATTTCTGAAAAATACGGAGATGACAGAAGAACAAAAATCGGATTTGATGATGAGATGTCCATGGAAGACCTTATTTCTGATGATGATACAGTAATCACAATGACAAATCTTGGTTATATAAAGAGAATGTCCGTAGATAACTTCAGAAGTCAGAACCGTGGAGGTAAGGGAATCAAAGGAATCCAGACAATTGAAGAAGATTTCATTGAAGAGTTATTCATGACAACAAACCATCATTATCTGATGTTCTTTACGAATACCGGACGTTGTTATAAGTTAAAAGCTTATGAAATTCCGGAGGCAGGAAGAACTGCCCGAGGAACTGCGATCGTAAATCTTCTGCAGTTACAGCCGGGTGAAAAAATCACAGCTTGTATTGCAATGAGAGAGATTGATAATGAAAAATATCTCTTCATGGCAACAAAGAACGGTATGGTGAAAAAGACAAAAATGTCTGAATATGCCAATATCAGAAAGACAGGTCTCCAGGCAATCTTACTTCGTGAAGGTGATGAACTGATCGAAGTAAAAATGACGGATGATACAGAAGATATTTTCCTTGCAACAAAGAAAGGTATGTCCATTCGTTTCCATGAAACCGATGCTCGTATTACAGGCCGTGTTTCTTATGGTGTAATCGGTATGAAACTGGATGATGACGATGAAGTGATCGGTATGCAGATGGAAAGCCAGGGTGAATATATGCTGGTTGCTTCTGAAAAAGGTTACGGAAAACGTACAAAGATTTCTGAATTCAAAGTTCAGCAGAGAAGTGGTAAAGGTTTGATCTGTTATAATGCAACAGAGAAGACAGGCGACCTGATCGGCATGAAACTTGTAGATGATGACAGAGACATTATGCTGATCACAAACGAAGGTATTTTGATCCGTATGGGCGTATCTGATATTTCCGTCATTGGAAGAAATACATCCGGTGTGAAATTGATGAGTATAGATCCGGATTCTGATACAAAAGTTGCTACGATCGCAAAAGTAAGAGAAAGCAGCACAAATCAGGATGAAGAGCTCGTTGAAGAAAATGAAGCATCAGAAGAATAAGAGAATATCAAATCTTATGGAGGCTTGTTATGAAGGCTATAAATGTTATGAAAGACTATTTAGTCATTACACTAGGTATTTTTATAGCAGCAGTGGCGGTGTACTTCTTCCTTGT
>JAFOCX010000212.1 GCA_017380975.1 Lachnospiraceae bacterium | reverse complement strand
CAACCGGATACTTGTTCGTTCCATGTTTTTTTCTCTCATAAAAACTTGATGTATACATAAATAACTCCTTGAAAAAGTGAAAATAATCCTATTTTTAGCGATTATATGCCTAGAAATATTCGTCCGTCAATGGTAAAATAGTATTACTAGAAATTTGTATGTCAATCTATTGACGGAAAGGATGATTATTATGGCAAAGAACAGATATGTCGGTGATTACCCGGTTATTGGTATCCGTCCGATCGTTGACGGTCGTCGTGGTCCGATGATGCTTCGTGAATCCCTTGAGCCGCAGGTTTGGGCTATGGCAAACGCTGCTAAAAAGCTTTTCGAGGAGAACCTTTTCTATTCTAATGGTGAGCCGGTAAAAGTTGTTATGGCTGATACATGTATCGGTCGTGTTCCGGAGACTGCTGCTTGTGCAGACAAGTTCCGCAAGGAAGGTGTTTCTATCACACTGTCCGTAACTTCCTGCTGGTGCTATGGTTCTGAGACAATGGATATGGATCCGCAGACAATCAAAGGTGTTTGGGGCTTCAATGGTACAGAGCGTCCGGGCGCAGTTTATCTTGCTGCAGTTCTGGCAGGTCATGCACAGAAAGGCCTTCCGGCATTCGGTATCTACGGTCATGAAGTTCAGGACGTAGATCAGGTTGGCGAGATTCCGGAAGATGTTAAGGAGAAATTACTCCGCTTCGGTCGTGCTGCTGTTGCAGTTGCTACAATGCGCGGCAAATCTTACCTTCAGATCGGTTCCCAGTGTATGGGTATCGCAGGTTCCATCATCGATCAGGATATGATGGAAGAGTACTTCGGTATGCGTGTTGAGTCCGTTGATGAGGTTGAGATCCTTCGTCGTATGGAAGAAGGCATTTACAACGAGGAAGAGTACCAGAAAGCACTCGCTTGGACAAAAGAGCACTGTAAAGAGGGTCGTGATGACAACCCGGAGACAGTTCCGTTCCTCGGCGAAGACCGCAAGATCAAATTCACTGCTGAAGAGAAAGAGAAACAGTGGGAGTTCACTGTTAAGATGTACTGCATCATCAAAGATCTTATGGCAGGCAACCCGAATCTCCCGGATGCATTCGTAGAGGAGAAGGTTGGTCACAACGCGATCGCAGGCGGTTTCCAGGGTCAGCGTCAGTGGACAGACCATTGGCCGAACTGTGACTATCCGGAAGCACTCCTCAGCTCCACATTCGACTATGAAGGCGCTCGTGAGCCGTTCACACTTGCTACAGAGAACGACGTTCTCAACGGCTTATGTATGCTTATGATGCGTTTACTTACACACCGCGCACAGATCTTCGCTGACGTTCGTACATACTGGTCCGGCGAAGCTACAGAGCGTGTAACAGGTTATAAATTAGAAGGCAAAGCTGCTGAATCCAACGGTCTTATTCACCTTCTGAACTCCGGTGCTGCTTGTCTCGACGCTTCCGGCGTTTGCACAGATGAAAACGGCAACGCAGTTATGAAGAGATGGTGGGAAGTAACTGAGGAAGATATTAAGAAGATGACAGACGCTACTGTATGGTGCGAGGCCGGCTTCGATAACTTCCGCGGCGGCGGATTCTCCAGCCATTACACAACAAGATGCGAGATGCCGGCTACTATGATCCGTCTGAACCTTGTGAAAGGTATCGGCCCGGTTCTCCAGATCGTTGAAGGCTGGACAGTAAATCTTCCGGAAGAGGTTTCCGCTACACTTATGGAGCGTACAAACCCGACATGGCCGTGTACATGGTTCGCTCCGCGCTGTGACGGCAAAGACGGTTCCGCATTCAAGACAGCATATGAGGTTATGATGAACTGGGGTGCTAACCACGGTGCGATCTCCTATGGCCACATCGGTGCTGACCTGATCACAATGTGCTCCATGATGAGAATTCCGGTTTGCATGCACAACGTTCCGGCAGATGATATCTACCGTCCGGCATGCTGGAATGCATTCGGTATGGACAAAGAGGGCCAGGATTACAGAGCATGTGCTACATACGGTCCGCTTTACAAAAAGTAATTCTTTAAAAACAAGATAATCCGGACGGCGGTCAGCCGCCGTCCGTAACCAGTTAATATGTTTTACCTAATATAACGGAGAGCGATCCTCTCCGGGAAAGAATGGTGACAATTATGAAATATCAGGAAATCAAAGAACAGATCTGCGATATCTGCCATAGAATGTGGCAGCAGGGCTGGGTTGCAGCTAACGACGGCAACATCACAGTTCGCGTAGGTGAGAACGAAGTTATCGCTACACCGACAGGTATCAGCAAGAGCTTCATTACACCGGATATGCTCGTTCTTATTGACCTTGACGGCAACATCCTCGAGGCAAAAGAAGGCTACCGTCCGTCTTCCGAGACAAAGATGCACCTTTGCTGCTATAAAGAGCGTGAAGATGTGAAATCCGTAGTACACGCACATCCGCCGACAGCAACAGGTTTCGCAGTAGCTCATGTACATATGGACAACTATTCCATGATCGAGAGCGTTATCGCCATCGGTTCCGTTCCGGTTACTCCGTACGGCACACCGTCCACAATGGAAGTTCCGGATGCGATCCGTCCGTACCTTGCTGAGCATGATGTAATGCTCCTTGAGAACCACGGTGCTCTTACTGTTGGTGCTGACCTGATCACTGCTTACTACCGCATGGAGAGCCTTGAGCTCTGGGCTAAGATCGAACTTACTGCTCACTTACTCGGCGGCGTAAAAGAGATCTCCAAGAAAGATATCGATACTCTGATCGGTATGAGACCAAAATACGGTGTAACAGGCAAACACCCGGGTTACAAGAAATACAACGAATAATTGTATTTTGGAGGTGCTATGAGCAACTACTATCTCGCTGTCGATATCGGCGCGTCCAGCGGCCGCCATATCCTCGGCTATATTGAAAACGGCAAATTACAGCTGGAAGAGATCCATCGTTTCGAGAACGGAATGAAGGATGTCGACGGCTATAAATGCTGGTATTCCGAAGCTTTATTCACAGAGATCAAAGCCGGCCTGAAGAAATGCAAAGAAGCCGGAAAGATCCCGGTTTCCATGGGCATTGACACATGGGGTGTTGACTTTGCTCTTATTGATAAAGACGGAAATAAAGTCGGTAATACTGTGGGCTACCGCGACAGCCGCACTCAGGGCATGGACGCTGAACTTTCCAAGTATATCAGCGAAGATGATCTCTACGGCAGAACCGGTATCCAGAAACAGCTTTACAATACCATTTATCAGCTTATGGCTGTGAAAACAAAACAGCCGGAGTTACTGGAGAAGGCTGAAACACTTCTTATGACTCCGGATTACTATCATTTCCTTCTTACAGGAAAGAAGGCAGCAGAATACACAATCGCAACTACCGGACAGCTTGTAAACCCGACAACCAAAGACTGGGATTATGAACTGTTTGAAATGTTAGGCTATCCGAAGCACATTTTCCCGGAGATCAAAAAACCGGGCTCTGTTCTCGGTGAACTCTCTGCAGAAGTTGCTGAGGAAGTTGGATTCTCCTGCCAGGTTGTGCTTCCGGCATCCCATGATACAGGTTCCGCTGTTATGGCAGTTCCGAGCATGGGCGTAGAAACTGTATATATCAGCTCCGGTACATGGTCCTTAATGGGTGTGGAACTGGAAGAGGCGATCTGTACGGAAGAAAGCAAGAAAGCAAACCTTACAAACGAGGGCGGATATGATTACCGCTATCGTTTCTTAAAGAATATCATGGGACTCTGGATGATCCAGTCTGTTCGCCATGAGTATGATGACAAATTTTCCTTCGCAGAGCTTTGCGATATGGCTGAAGAAGTGAAAGAATTCCCGTCCCGCGTGGATGTGGATGCCAACGACTTCTTTGCTCCGGACAGCATGATCCAGGCAATCCAGGATTACTGTGAAAGATCCGGTCAGCCGGTTCCGAAGACTCCGGGCGAGATTTCCACAGTCGTATATCAGAGCCTTGCAGAATGCTATGGCAGAACAGTCAAAGAACTGGAATCCATCACAGGCAAGACTTATGAGGCGATCAACATCGTAGGCGGCGGATCCAACGCAGCATACCTCAACCAGTTAACAGCCAACGCAACAGGCAAAACTGTTTACGCAGGCCCGGGTGAGGCAACTGCTCTTGGCAACATCGTTGCTCAGATGTTAACAGCAGGTGAGTACGACTCGCTCGCCACAGCAAGAAAGGCAATCTTTGATTCCTTTGCTGTTAAAACATTTTTACCGCAGTAACTGTCGCAGGACACGTCTGACGGTAACCATGACAAAGCATTAAATCTCAGGGACCTCCCCTCGGATTTAATAAAGCCCCGATTTCGCAGAAACGCGACCCTAGCGCTTCCCCTCTGCGAAATCGAGGCATCCCGCAAAAAATCCATCACCCTGTGTTCCGGTCCACGTTAACTGGGTGTTCTGACCAGCACTCTTTCCAGAAACAGCGATGGATTTTTTGCTTATTAGACTATTATTTTACTATATGTTTTCATAATATACAATCCTACATTTATATCTTTGGGAGGTAATTCATTATGGATATGAGAAAATGGTTTAAAGAAGCTCAGTACGGTATGATGATCCACTGGGGACTCTATTCTTTACTCGGCGGCGAATATGACGGCAAAATTTCCACACACAAATATGGTGAGTGGATCCAGTCCCAGATGCGTATCCCGAACGCAGAGTACGAGAAATTAGCGAAAGCATTCAACCCGGTATTCTTCGATGCAGATGAGTGGGTAAAATTCGCAAAAGACTGCGGCATGAAATACTTCGTAATCACAAGTAAGCATCACGATGGTTTCGCTCTGTTCCATTCCAAAGTAGACAAATATAATGTTGTTGATGCAACACCATTCGGCAGAGATATTATCAAAGAACTTTCCGAAGCATGTGCAAGACACGGTCTGAAGTTCGGTCTTTACTACTCTCAGGATCTTGACTGGCATGATCCGAATGGCGGCGGATATAAGTCCTACCACATTCCGAATGGCGAGAGCATGTGGTGCAACGACTGGGATTTCCCGAAGGATATGGACAAGAACTTCGACATCTGCTTCGAGAACAAGATCCTTCCGCAGATCGAAGAGATCCTTACAAACTATGGCGAGCTTTGCCTGATCTGGTTTGATATGCCGATGACACTGACAGATGATCAGAGCCGCCGTATCTTCGAACTTGTTAAGAAACATCAGCCGAACTGCCTCATCAACTCCCGTCTCGGCAACGGTGCATACGACTACGTTTCCTTAGGCGACAACGAGATCCCGGATTCCATGCCGGAAAACCAGGAATTCGACCCGTCCCTCATGAACGAGATCGATGGTTTCAAACCGTCTCCGTACGGTCTTTACGAGACAGCTGCTACCATGAACGATACATGGGGCTACTTTGCAGCAGACCAGAACTGGAAAGATGCAAAGAAAGTAGCTGAGATCAAGAAGAAACTCAACGGTATGGGTATCAACTACCTTCTCAACGTTGGCCCGGACCACCTTGGCAGATTCCCGGCAAAATGTCAGGAAATCTTAAAAGAGGTTGCTAAGACTTTATAATTTAAATGGATATTTAATTGAGTCAACTTGGTAATAAAGAGTCCCAGGTTGATAGGAATTTTCAAGCGGACACGCTTTCGCTCAGAGAAT